>CAZMBG010000030.1:0-10880 GCA_964564615.1 uncultured Candidatus Planktophila sp. | reverse complement strand
GGAGTTGGTGGCGTTCCACCCATCGGTGCACCTGGAAGTGGGTTTCCTGCTGCAGCGGTTGTAGATACACCTGCTTGCGGATTGTTCGTAAAGTATGTAACCCATTCTGCGGGAACAGATGATGGATCTTGTTGGTATCTCTCGTACATTTCTTCAACGAGCCAGTCATTTGCTCCGAAGTCTTGACCAGATTGAGACACTTAAACGCTCCTTTGCGTAGAACCTGCAAGCCGCCCGTTACGGCGCCACGACCTATCTTTGAGGGATAGGGCTCATGCGATAAGGGTAACGGCTTCAGAGAGCGCTAATAAAGATGGAATAGGCGGGAATTGAGGGAGATTGCGCACATTTTGGGGCGCGGAAGAGGGTTGGCTCAACCAGCCTCCCAACCACAGAGTTCTAGGAGTTGAGGCGCTTTGCAGTTTTAAATGTGAGAACCAAGATTGAAATTGCGAGTAGCGAAACCGGAAGCGCCAGCCAGTACAACCCCGCTTCAAATTGATACTTCGCAACACCGAGGGCGATCAAATTAGCCAGGATTGTTGGCGCAACCGCCCAACGTTTCTCCCTCTTCATTCCCTGAGCTAAGGCAAAGAGCCCAGCAGATCCGCTCAGCGCGAAGGCAATAACTCCCAAATATGGCGCCCACTCTTTATCGTGGGTGATGCCCAAAGCGATGAGATAAATGGCGATGGCAGCTAGTAGTGCAGATTCAATCTTCAAGGCGAGAACAAGGGATTTCACTATTGAAGGACTTTGCGCATCTTCAGAATTATTCCGCTGCATGGAGCAGAACATACCATTTGAAAAAGAATCAATGAGGCGTTTACAGGCCTGGCGTCCGATGAAATCAATCGACGGAGTGCATGACTTACTCACCGCACTTGCATCTCCTTCGGTTTTTTATGACCAATTACAAAGAGAAATTGCAATTGCAGAAAGATACAAAGAAGTTTTTTATTTAATTAAGTTTCGCTTGATACCAAATCAATTGGTAGATAATTCCACTTTCGAATTAGCGTTATTAAACTTGTCACGAACATTACTTAAGGTAAGTCGCGCAGAAGATTTCTTAACTCGATTGGGAAACGTTGAATTCATCCTCATTTTTCATGGGCATAATTCAGAGGTTGATTATCTGGTGAAGCGGCTAATGGATAATTGGCAAGAACAAGAATTCAACCTTCTATATTCCAGTGTGAAATTTCATCTCTACGAAGGTCAACTCTCGCTATTGAGAAGAATGGATGAAGGGGAGCTTCGCAAGTTATCCACATGACTACATTTTCCACATAGGCAGATCGTGGCAAGTTTTTATGTCAGTCCTGTTTCTACCTTCTCGCCATGGAATCGACAGTAATTGAACCAGAGATTGTCTTCGGGCCTATCTATCCGTTTATGCAAGATGACTCGATAGAGGAAATCTGGATCAACTCACCAAGTCAAATATTTGTGGCGCGAAATGGGAAGAGTGAAATTACAACCCTCATATTAAATTCAAATGAAGTTCGCGATCTTATTGATCGGACTCTCCTTTGGAGTGGCCGCCGACTTGATTTGGCTCATCCATTTGTGGATGCCCGTTTGCCCGATGGTTCAAGATTGCATGTAGCAATTCCAGAAATCACCGCAGAACACTGGGCAATCAATATTCGAAAGCACACCTCAAGAAAGTTGTCACTGGAAAATTTAGCCGAGAAAGATCTCTTCACAATTGAGATCGCATCGGTTCTGCGACAAGCTGTTCAGGAAGGACTTAACATCCTTGTGAGTGGAGCTACCCAAGCAGGTAAAACAACTCTTCTCAATGCCTTGATTTCAGCAACGCCAACTTCGATGAGAGTTATAACGATTGAAGAAGTCTTTGAATTAAAACCGAGGGTGCCAGACTTAATTCAGCTACAAACGCGGAGCGCAAATCTTCAAGGAGAAGGTGCAATAGGACTACGGCGACTTATTAAAGAAGCTCTAAGAATGCGGCCAAACCGTTTGGTGATTGGAGAGGTTCGGGAAGCCGAGGCTCTAGATCTATTGATTGCACTCAACTCGGGAATTCCTGGAATGGGAACTATTCACGCTAATTCAGCAAGGGATGCAATCACAAAGCTTCAAACTCTTCCATTGCTTGCGGGAGAAAACATTTCGTACTCATTTATTGTCCCCACTGTCGCCTCGGCTATTGATTTAGTTCTTCACGTCGGGATTGATGCATCCGGAGTAAGAAAAGTTGAAGAGATATTACTGATTACGGGACGGTGTGAAGATTTAAAAGTTGAAACAGAGGTGGTTTGGAAAAGGCAAAACGAGAAATATATTTCCGGCGTTGGTTTATCAACTCTATCTTCACGCCTTCACGCGAAAGAAGATCTAGCGTGAAAAAGCCATATTTAGCTTTAGCGACCGCCTCTGGATTCACCGTCGCCTTCGCATTCACCCAGACTCTTACAGTCTCATTAGCTTTTTCACTCTTTCTTGGAATTTTGCTTGCTTTGGGCGGTCATTCATTTACCAAACGTACTCGGGCAGAGTATGCAAAGCATCTGCCGGAAGTTATCGACCATTTAATCTCAGGAATTCAATCCGGACTTTCTCTCACCGAAACCCTTTCCTCACTCGCGATGCGTGGCCCTGCTATCTATAAACCCATCTTCGCTGATTTTCAAAGCAAAATATCATTAGGCCATTCCTTTGAAGAATCAATGGCGATGGTTCAAGAAAGAATTGCGCAGAGATCAGCAGATCAGTTATTTGAAAGCTTGCTTTATGCGCGCGAACTAGGCGGAACAGAGTTGGTTTCACTACTTCGGCAACTAGGAAGTTTTGTTAGGTCTGACTTAACCTTGCGTGAGGAGATCGAATCCAAGCAGAGCTGGGTGCGCAATTCAGCGCATTTATCAGCTAGTGCACCTTGGATCTTGTTGCTTCTGCTTTCCACTCAGGAATCAACATCAAAGGCATATTCAACGATATCGGGTTTAGCTATTCTGGTACTTGGATTAGCAATGACATCCCTAGCATATTTGTGGATGGGTTATTTATCGAAGATGCCACAACCATCAAGAATTTTCGGAAACTCCTAATGCAAGGAATATCTCTAGCACTTGCAATTGTGGCTCTCTTAATAAATTTTAACCAGAACTCATATGACATGGCCTTCCTAAGTTTGGCAAAAAAATTGCCGAAAAACAGAAGAATTCTCAATCAATTAAGTGAACTTGGACGAACATCCGAGAACCATTATCTAGATTTCAGGATTGCCCAATTATTTTATATTGTATTAACAGAGCTCTTGCTATTACCTTTCATGGTTTTTAATATAGTTTCACCTAAGGAATTTCTCACTATTTCACTGATAGCAATTCCGGCTCTTCTATTTGCAACCCAGCAGAGATTAAAGACAAAAATTTCCCAGCGACAGAAGGCAATCAACTCAGAATTTCCGGTGATTGTAGAGGTTTTGACATTATCAATTGGAGCCGGTGAATCACCCTTGAGTGCCATTTCCCGAATTTCTAATCGAGCACAAGGTGTTCTGGCTGAGGAATTTCGAAAAGTAGTTAAAGAAACTTCACAAGGAAAGCCGTTGATAGCTGCGCTTGATGAATTTAGTAAGCGAGTAAATTCAGCCCAAGTTCGAAGATTTGTTGATGGTCTAATCATTGCAATGAGCCGAGGTACTCCGCTGATTCAAACCCTCAGTAGCCAAGCTCTCGAGGCGAGATCGCAGGAACGAAATCTTCTTTTGAGATCAGCTGGAAAATCTGAAGTATCAATGATGATTCCTGTCGTATTCCTTATCCTTCCAGTTTCAATTCTCTTTGCCCTATACCCATCATTAACATCCTTAAATCTATTTGGATACCAGCAATAAGGAATTGAAATCGTTAACTCAATTAATTAACCGAAAGTAAAGAAAAGCAAGAAAACCACAGAAAAAGAAGAAAAGAGGATAAAGAATGAATCAGTCAAAATATCAGGAAGCAGCCTCAGATACGGTTAACTCATTCATATTAACAAGTGTTCATTGGCTCCGTGAAAAACAGCTGAAGATTAGGAAATCAAGAATCTTTCAAGCGATTTGCAGCGAACGAGGAGATGTTCCTGGATGGGTACTCGTTGTTTTAATGACTACTGGGTTGGTGACTGCGATTTGGACAATTGCCGCTCCACGTTTAACAGCAATCCTTAGGAATGCACTTGATTCTATGAATGGAATTCGTTGAATGAAATCGGTTCTGAGTACCTTAAAGGATGATCGAGGAAGTGCCGAAAGCGCGCTGGTCACGATTCCATTATTGTTAGTATTTCTATTTGGAATGCAAATTCTAGTAAGTGCCCACTTCCGAAATATCGAAAAGATTGCTCTTCAAGATTCGGTGACCAAACGAGCGATATCTGGTCAACTAAGTGAAAGCGATAGCTTTATCCACGTAGATTCAAGCGGCGACAGTCAGAATCTGGATTTATTGGTCGCGCGTTCTGAAAGCCCGCTGCCAATATTGGTCCCTGGACTGAAAGAAATTCTTGGCTTTGAACCTATGGTCAATATTGATGGCATAGCCATTATTGAGAACCAGCGATAGCAATGGTTAACTCACGCAGTAACTTAAAGGCAGGAAGATTAATATGCGAGCTATTTAGAAAGTTTGCATCAGATCGAGGAAGTGCCAGCATTGAATTTGTGGGCCTTGCACTCCCTCTTTTCATCCCGCTATTTATTTTCATCAATCTTTATGCCCACAGCAGCGATGCTGAGTCTTCACTTCGAACTGTTGGCAGAGAAATGGCTCGGGGATTTGTCACCGCCGAAAATGATGAAATTGCCTTCGCGGTTGCCGATGAAATTTTTGTGAGCACTGCGGAAATCCTCGGCTACTCCGAAAGTCTTGGGAGTGGTGATCTACTCTATTCCATCTCCTGCTTGCGAAAACCGTGCATTACACCTAATAATCAAATAGAGGTTACTGTTGAACTCAAGTCATCAGAAACCAAAATAAGAACTTTAGAGTTTGTGTCGCCATGGGCATAAGAAGACTTATTCGTGAAGAACGAGGTTCAATTTCGGTATTGGTGATTGGACTATTTATCGTGCTCTTATCGACCTCATTGGTGCTTACAGATATCTCTTCTATCTATTTGGCAAAACGAAGTTTGACTCAAATTGCTGAAAGTGTCACCCAAAGGGCGATGAAGAATCTAGATCTAGAGTCCTACTATGTAGGAGAATTCAATGTAAGTGGCTTCATCGCAGATATGGCTGGTTCTATCTATGCAGATCCAGGAATTCCAATAGATTGTCAGGCAGGCTATGAAGATGCTCTATCTACTATTGACATCTATAACCAAGGAGAAGTTGCACGAAATAACCTCTCAAATATTCAATTAGTGGATTTTAAATGCGACGGTTTTGAGGTCAATCTCGAGCTTATGGCAGAGGCGCGCATTCCAGTAAAAATTCCGGTTTCGCATCAAGCGAGTATTCAGATTTATTCCAAAGCGGGCGCAATTGGGGAACGAAGTGAATCTAATAATTACTCAGGATTTGATATTGGCTAACTCCGCTATCCTTCCCTCATGGCTCGCGATTATGCTCAAGAAATCTCCGAGATCAGCGCGACCCTAAAATCAATTGAATTAGTTCTCGATCTGCCAAAGCTCGAAAGAGATGCCGCCGAACTTGAGGTTGAGGCTGGCGCGCCGAATCTCTGGGATGACCCAGAGAAGGCGCAAGCGGTGACAAGTAAGTTGTCACGAACCCAGGCGACAATCTCTAAATTGCGTGGGCTTCGAGGACGCGTTGAAGATTTGCCGGTGCTCTTTGAACTCGCAGCAGAAGAGAGCGACGCGCAAGCTCTCAAAGATGCAGAGAGCGAACTGGCCGCCACCGTTAAATTAATTAGCGAACTTGAAGTCACCACCTTGCTCAACGGTGAATATGACGATCGCGATTGCCTCATCACAATTCGCTCTGAAGCCGGTGGAGTTGAAGCGGCTGACTGGGCACAGATGTTGTTCCGAATGTATCTTCGATATTGCGAGCGCCATGATTTTAAGGTTGATGTTTTGGAAACATCGTATGCCGAAGAAGCGGGAATCAAATCTGCAACATTTCGAGTCAGTGCGCCGTATGCATATGGAACGCTTTCAGTGGAACAAGGAACCCATCGATTGGTTCGCATTTCGCCTTTTGACTCACAGTCACGTCGCCACACATCGTTTGCAGGCGTTGAAGTAGTTCCAGTTGTCGAACAGAGTGATCATATTGAAATTGATGAGAAAGAAATTCGAGTCGATGTTTACCGTTCATCAGGCCCCGGTGGTCAAGGTGTTAACACCACCGACTCTGCTGTGCGATTGACTCACATTCCTACTGGAATAGTTGTGTCCTGTCAGAACGAACGTTCGCAGATTCAAAATAAGGCAACAGCGATGGCTGTATTGCAATCTAAATTATTGGAGCGCCGCCGCCAAGAAGAGCAAGCAAAAATCGATGCGCTCAAAGGTGATAGCACCGGTTCTTGGGGCAATCAGATGCGCTCATATGTCCTCGCTCCCTATCAAATGGTGAAAGATCTTCGAAATAACCACGAGACCGGAAATACCGCCGCCGTTCTTGACGGCGAAATCGATGACTTTATTGAAGCCGGTATTCGTTGGCGTCGTTCATCTGCGCAGTAATCAAGCAATAATCACACCGGAAAGCGGCCGCCATCAGGCGGGATTGCTGGGTGGTGCCCTAAACTTTGGCTCGCCGTTAGCAATCCGAACGAGGGAGAACGCTTTTGATTAAGTTCGAGAACGTGACCAAGGTCTACCAGGGCCAAGATCGCCCTGCCCTAGATCAGGTCAACCTTGAGATTGAGAAGGGCGAGTTTGTCTTTCTCGTCGGTAAATCCGGTTCGGGTAAGTCGACCTTCCTTCGCCTGATTCTGCGCGAAGAGCGACCAACATCTGGCGTCATTCACGTTGCTGGAAAAGATTTGGGCAAGTTGGCCAACCACAAAGTCCCCGAACTTCGTCGCCAACTCGGAACGGTCTTTCAAGATTTCCGCCTTCTTCCAAATAAGACCATTTCAGAGAACATCGCCTTTTCACTTCACGTGCTTGGATACTCGCAGAAAGAAATCAATCGCGAAGTTCCAGAAATGCTTGAGCTTGTTGGACTTGAAGATAAAGGCGATCGTTTACCCTCGGAGATTTCAGGTGGAGAACAACAGCGTGTTGCCATCGCGCGTGCCTACGTAACAAAGCCACCCATCATTATTGCTGACGAGCCAACTGGAAACCTCGATCCAGAGCTATCAGTCGGAATTATGAAGTTGCTCGATCGCATCAATCGCGAGGGCACCACAGTCTTGATGGCCACTCACGATTCCGGAATTGTCGACCAAATGCGTAAGCGCGTTATCGAACTCGATTCCGGCCACGTTATTCGCGATCAAGTTCGCGGTGTCTACGGATATACAGGTTAAGGGGACAGTAAATGCGTGCAGGATTTCTCTTAAAAGAGGTTCGAATTGGGCTTCGCCGCAACCTGACTATGACTTTTGCAGTAGTAGTAACAGTTGCAATCTCACTTTCACTACTTGGAATTGGTCTGCTCTCTAATTCGCAGGTAAGTGCGATGAAAGATTATTGGTATGACAAGATTGAAGTTTCAGTTTTTCTCTGTGGTTCGCTCTCTGAATCACCTACATGTTCTGGCGGAGTTGTAACCACCGATCAGCGCAATTCAATCAAAGCCGATTTGCAGGCGTTATCAGTTGTAGACACTGTTTATTACGAGTCACAAACTGAAGCCTATGCGCGCTTTAAAGAGCGCTTTAAGAATTCTGCCATCGCTCAAAATGTTACGGCGGATCAATTGCCTGAGTCATTCCGTGTAAAGCTCAAAGATCCAACTCAATACGATGTTGTCGTCTCTGCATTTTCCGGACGTCCAGGCGTTGATATTGTGCAGGATCAGCGAACAATCTTGGAGAAGTTCTTCCAACTTCTTGGCGTGCTGCGTAATGGTGCGCTCATAGTCGGTCTCTTCTCGGTGCTCACCGCAGCGCTTTTGATTTCAAATACGCTCCGCATCGCCGCCTTCAATCGTCGCCGTGAAACCGGCGTTATGAAGCTAGTGGGAGCAACGTCGTGGTCTATCCAACTTCCATTCTTACTCGAAGGCGTTTTCTCTGCTGTTCTTGGCTGGGGATTTGCCACCGGATTGTTGGCGGGGCTGAAGTGGGTTGTCGATAACAAGGTTGCGCCACTTCTTACCTTCACCAAATTCTTTGGTTGGGATCAAGTCTGGATCTCATCGGGAATTCTGCTGGGTACCGGCCTCTTTGTTTCCATTCTCGCCTCCACAATTACGCTTCGCCGTTACCTCAAGGTTTAAGGGTTACATCAGCGCGGGCTCGCAGGTCGCATTGGTAAGCGTGAAGCTATGGTGAAAGAAGTTGGCCGCAAGTTAATTGCACAAAATAAAAAGGCGCGCCACGATTTCAGCATCCTTGATACCTATGAGTGTGGAATTGTCTTGATGGGCACTGAAGTTAAATCGCTGCGGGCCGGTCGAGCATCATTAATTGATGGCTTTGCAATGATTGAAAATGGTGAACTCTGGTTGCACGGAGTTCACATTCCTGAATACACCGAAGGTACCTGGACCAATCACACTCCGCGCCGCAAGCGCAAGTTGTTGGTTCATAAAGATGAGCTACGCAAAATTGCGGCAAAGACAAAAGATTCCGGCATCACCATGGTGCCGCTCCAGCTCTACTTTAATAATGGCAAAGCAAAGATTGAGATTGCGCTAGCAAAAGGTAAGAAGGCGCACGATAAGCGCCAATCACTGCTTGAACAGCAAGCGGGGCGCGAAATTGAGCGTGAAGTTTCCTACCGTGTGAGCGGCAAGAACCGTAGTGGGCGAGAGGATTGGTAGCTCCGCGGGAATTTATGGCTTCTCCCTAATGTTCTCTACACTTAGCAGGCAAGCAATTGCATACAAATACATAGGGGGGTGAACGGTCTCGACTTTAGTAGTTGGGACAGGGGAAGCGTGTCGAGGAAGCCGGGATGATCTCGTAAACCATGAAACTCGTGCACAAATAACTGCAGACAACAGTCGCAGTGATTTCGCTCTAGCTGCATAAGCTAGACCCAAATCCGTCGGCCCAGACTCGCTCTCGATCTGGAATCCGGCGTCGTAAGAGAGCTCTTCATCTACATAGCGTTACGAATATGTAGAGAGAACAGTTTCGTAAATGAGTTCGTTGAATTCTTGTGTTATAGAAATTCAGGACTGAGAAAACGTACTTAACACTACACACGTAGAAGCCCTGTTGTAGCTCTGAAGGACCCGGGTTCGATTCCCGGCACCTCCACGACGAGCGAGTGGCAAGAAAAGCTTGCTTTTCATCGCCACGAGTGAGGAGTGGAAGGTTGATCGCAATAAAATTGCGAAATACCTCCACGACGTAAGGATTTTTCAAATGGGAGAGAAATGAAACTAGGTTATGTAGTTCTTTATGTCAACAATCCAGAAGAATCATTAAAATTTTGGAGAGATAAATTCGAAATGGTCGAAAAGGGCAGCAAGACCGCTGGCCCTTTCACAATCGCAAAAGTCGGATTTAGTAATCAAGATTTTTCACTCGAACTTGTTCCGTTGGAGCTAATGAAAAATAATCCATCGGGTCTCGATCTGGCGACACCTTCGATCGCATTCTATGTTGACGATTTAGCATCTGAACACAAACGCCTGAGCGACAAAGGTGTTGTTGTCTCCGAGATTGCAGACCACGGAGGTATCCAATCTTTTGCATTCTCAGATAACGAATCTCGCTGGTTTGCCGTTCTTCAGGCCTAGCGATTAGTTGAATACTTAATTTCTCGACGCAGAGCGTAAACCGCGCCTGAAATTGAGAGTATTGCCATAATCTTGATAAATAAGGTTGTGGTCTCGTACATCAATTGAATTGCAATAAAAGTTCCAATCGTCGCAAATCCAAATGCGCTGGCACGGCGCACAATTGTTAAGAGTGGCTTACCTTCAGTGGATTTCTGGGCACGAGTACTTGTAAGACCAATGGCGATTGGTCCTGACAGCATCAGGAGCGAAAGCAGTATGACTACTAAATATGCCAATGACTCCATAAGGTTAACCCTCTCTCACGATTGAATACAAAACCATATCAATCTGACTTCCATCAGGTCGAGTAGCGCGTTCTTTCAATACCGCATCGCGGGTAAAACCTGCGCCCTCCATCACCTTTTGAGAAGCCAGGTTGCTGGTGTCCGATAACCCTTCAATTCTTCTAAAGCCCATCTCACTCATGGCAAACCTAACTAGCGTGCGTACGGCAAGGGTGCAGAGACCTCTTCCGCGGAATGCCGAATCCATCCAGTATCCAATTTCCCCCATGTGATCACCTTGCTGCAACGAATGGAGACCTACTGTTCCGGCAAAGCATGCTGGTTGATTACCGTCCTCGCCGCAATAATCGATAGCGAAGGTGAGAGAGACTCTATCTAAGTAGGTGAAATAGCAGCCCCGAACAAAATCAACTGCCATATCTCGATCGTAAGGAGATGGCACTCGCGTAAAGTGTGGAATCAATGGATCTTGGCAGGCGCGATAAATTGCATCAGCATCACTCTCAGCCACTGGGCGAAGGCGAATAGAACCTGCAGTCAGCGTAGGTTGTGTTGGCGGCCAATAAATCATGGCTAGCCGATAAGTTCGCGGTCGCGCTTCTTACTGGAGTCGTGGTTGCAGGTCATATTTGTTGGAAGAGCTGCACAAGAGTCACAGAGCAGAATAAGTTGATGGCAAGAAGCGGTATTGCAATTGCGGAAGCGCTTAGTTGCACCACCACACTTCTCGCACT
>CAZMBG010000029.1:0-10922 GCA_964564615.1 uncultured Candidatus Planktophila sp. | reverse complement strand
TACCAGCTGCGCTACGTCCGCATTGAACGGGGGCAAATGTACTCGAAATAGGGGCAGTTGGGCAAAGTGAGTGCGTAGCCTATGACCTATGTTCGGAGCCAAGAACCAATTCTGGATGGATGGGTATTTAGCGACCCGTTTGGCGGAGGTCACTAATGATCCAGCACGACTCTCTGATGGTTCATTTTGGGCAGTATTGGTGACATTTGAGGGCGAGTATCGATTTGCCAGATTTAAGAAGGTCGAACGAAGAGAATTTCCACATAGTAATTGGCAGAGATTGCAGAGGCCGTGGTTATCAAATCAAGAGATGATCGACTATATCTCTTATGTACATGCCATCAAAGAAGCAATTGGAGCTGGCGATGTCTATCAGGTCAATGCTTGTCGACAGCTCACACATTATTTGGGGGAGAAGCCTCCTTCTCTTGCTGGACTATTTTCGGAGATCCTAAAAGCTCATCCTGCTCCCTTTGCTTCATATCTAAAAATTCCTGGTATTGAAATCGCCTCGGCATCGCCAGAGAGATTTCTCAGTCGAACAGGAAATCGTTTGTTGACATCACCCATTAAAGGCACGATTAAATTTAATGAAGATGATTTTGGCGAGAAAGATAAAGCCGAAAATTTGATGATTGTTGATTTGATGCGAAATGATCTTTCTCAAATATGTATACCAGGGACAGTAGAAGTTGCAGAACTCTTTCGACACGAGAAGCACCCAGGTATTACGCATTTAGTTTCGGATGTGGTTGGAACTGTTTCAGAAGAGATGTCGTGGGGTGAGATATTTTCAGCAATGACTCCTCCCGGTTCCGTCTCAGGAGCGCCGAAAGCCGCTGCTCTCAATGCCATTACTTCCCACGAGAAAGATCCCCGCGGTCCATATTGTGGCGCTTTGGGGTATATCTACGGCGATACAGCTGAACTATCTGTCGGGATTAGATTGTTCTGGACAACTGGTGACAAGTATTTGCGCTACGGAACGGGTGCAGGCATTACGTGGGGCAGCGTCGCTCAAAACGAATGGGAGGAGACGGCGTTGAAAGCGCGCCACCTCATTTCTATAGCTGGAGGATCTCTGTAAGTGAATCAGATTCCTGACTTTCCTGAGGGGAGTGGTTTCTTTGAAACTATGCTTACAAGACGTGGCGAAGTGGCAGAACTCAACCGCCATATGCGCCGGGCAGTAAAGACAAGTCAGGCTCTTGCCATCGCTATCCCTGGTGAAGACGAGATTCGAAGAAGGATTACGGAGAGCATTCAAAACGACAATTTCGAGTATGGCAGACTTCGAATTGCCTTCTCTCACAATTCATTTTTTATTTCACATAGCTCCTACGAACCGCAGTCAAATCCATTGCGGCTCACCTTCCACCCTCAGAGCGCTACCTCTGAAGGCGAACAATGGAAAACTTTTCCATATACTCCGAGATTTGCGATCGTCAACCAAGCCCTCAATCAAGGTTTTGATGATGCGATTGTTTTTAATCGCCACAATAATGTCACCGAGACCGGCTTATCCAATATTGCCTTCCTCATTGATGATAAGTGGATTACTCCGCCAATATCTGCCGGCATACTTCCTGGCGTAATGAGAGCCATCGCAATTGAGCGTTCTGGGGTAATGGTTCGAGATATTCACATCAGTGAAATCTCCTTGGTTCGAAGTGCGGTTCTGCTCTCCAGCTTGAAAATAGCCCATCCGGTATCGCACATTGGTGACTTTCAACTTGAATTAGGCGATGAGGTTGCCGCGCTCACAGCAGATATTGCGACGAAGCTCGAATACTTTTCGATAGGCTAGCCCCATGTCTGAACTCTCCATCACGGTAGATGGCAGCCCGCGCACGGTTGCTGCTGATCAGCGTCCAACCCATCTCTTTGCAGATGTAAAAGATATTGTCGTTTGCAAGATTAATGGCGTGCTGAAAGATCTCTGGACCGAGTTGGCCGATGGTGATGTTGTTGAAAGTATCTCTATTTCGACTCCAGAGGGATTGGCGGTACTTCGCCACTCCACTGCTCACGTAATGGCCCAGGCCGTACAACAAGTTTTTGCGCAGACCAGATTGGGAATCGGACCACCGATAACCGATGGTTTCTATTATGACTTCGATCCACAACAACCATTTACTCCCGATGATTTAGAGAAGATTGAAAGCGCAATGCGCAAGATCATCAAGGAAGGTCAAAGGTTTCGGCGGCGTGTTACCAATGAATCAGATGCGCTCAAGGAACTCGCTCACGAACCTTACAAGTGCGAACTGATTGGAATTAAAGGTCCGGCAGCAGATGAAGCTTCAGTTGAAGTTGGTGGTTCAGAGTTAACCATTTATGACAATCTTGGTCGCGATGGACAGCCCGTCTGGTCTGACCTATGTCGTGGCCCTCACCTGCCTAGCACCAAACACATTCCAGCATTTAAGTTAATGCGTACAGCTGCGGCATATTGGCGTGGTTCAGAGAAGAATCCGATGTTGCAACGAATCTACGGCACCGCATGGCCGTCACAAGAGGAACTTCAAAGTTATTTAGATTTCCTAGCCGAAGCCGAGAAACGTGATCATCGTCGACTCGGAAATGAATTAGATCTCTTCTCATTCCCAGATGAGATCGGTTCAGGGCTTGCAGTGTTCCATCCAAAGGGTGGAATTGTGCGTATGGCTATGGAAGATTACTCACGTAAACGTCACATCGAAGAGGGATACCAATTTGTATATTCACCTCATTTGACCAAGTCGACGCTCTTTGAAGTATCTGGTCACCTCGATTGGTATAGCGATGGAATGTATCCACCTATGGTTATGGATGAAGAACTTCACGCTGATGGAACGGTGAAAAAGCCAGGGCAGAAGTACTACATGAAGCCGATGAACTGCCCTATGCACATCCTCATCTTTAAGTCCCGAGGTCGTTCTTATCGCGAACTTCCACTTCGAGCCTTTGAATTCGGCACGGTCTATCGTTACGAAAAATCTGGCGTCATCCATGGACTCACTCGTGCACGTGGCTTTACCCAAGACGATGCCCATATCTTCTGCACCAAAGATCAGATGGCTGCCGAGCTCGATTCGCTTCTGACATTTGTGCTCAATTTGCTTCGCGATTACGGTCTCACTGATTTCTATCTAGAGTTGTCAACCAAGAATCCAGAGAAGTATGTTGGCGATGATGCTGATTGGGAGGCCGCGACTGAAACGCTCCGTAAGGCAGCAGAAGCGCAGAAATTGGAGTTAGTTCTCGATCCCGGGGGAGCGGCTTTTTATGGACCAAAAATTTCAGTGCAAGCAAAAGATGCCATTGGTCGCACCTGGCAGATGTCTACCATTCAAGTTGATTTTCAACTTCCGCAGCGCTTCGACATGGAATACCAGGCCAGCGATGGTTCCCGCCAACGCCCAGTCATGATTCACCGCGCGCTTTTTGGTTCAATTGAAAGATTCTTCGGCGTTCTGACTGAACATTACTCTGGAGCTTTCCCACCGTGGCTTGCTCCGGTTCAGGTTGTTGCCATTCCGGTTGCTGATGCTTTTGCCGACTATTTGGCAGAGATTGTTCAACAATTGAAGACAGCCGGAATCCGTGCTGAACTCGATGCTTCAGATGACCGTATGCAGAAGAAAGTTCGCAATGCGCAAATGGAGAAAGTTCCGTTTATGTTGATTGCTGGCGAAGAAGATATGGCTAAAGGCGCTGTCTCGTTCCGTTATCGAAATGGAGAACAGAAGAACGGCGTTCCGGTGAAAGAGGCAATCGCTGAAATTGCGAAGGCAGTTGCAGACCGGGTTCAGGTGTAAATCTCATGAGTGATACTCCCGAAATTTTCGGGGCGCACATGCCTGATGGTTGGCAGCGCTTATGGGCGCCTCACCGACTTGAGTATCTCAAAGGTGAGAATCGGCCATTGGCGGGAAATGGCGTCGAATGCCCATTCTGCAAAATACCTAGCCTCTCTGATGAAGATGGTTTGGTTGTGGCTCGAGGTGAACACGCATATGTAGTCATGAATTTATATCCGTACAACCCAGGGCATTTACTTGTGTGTGCCTATCGGCACGTTGCGGACCTGACTGATTTAACGCTAGAAGAACGCCACGAGATAACCGATCTCTCTGCACACGCAATGCAGGTGATTCGAAAAGTTTCGGGACCAGAAGGATTCAATTTAGGTATGAACCAGGGTGCAATTTCTGGGGCGGGGGTAGCTGCTCATATTCACCAACACATCGTTCCGCGATGGTCCGGAGACGCTAATTTCATGCCAATTATCGGGAAGACAAAAGTTTTACCGCAGCTGCTTACTCTCACCAGATCAGAATTAGCTGCTGCTTGGTAATAGAGCAAGATACTTAATAACTACATCAACACCCATAGAGTTACCGAGTCCAATCGGAATCGCCGGGAAGATTAAGCCAGCGGAAAATGCACTTTCATCTAAGCCATGCATCTGCTCAATGAATTCGTCGCGAAAATCCGCAACCATTTCAGCTAGTTCGTCATCAGCATCACCGACAGTTGCGGGATTGGTGGTGTAATCAAAAGTTTTCAAATCTAAGAGCGAAATTAGCGCAGTTGGATTTCCTTCGTCATTATGCAAGACCAAATATGGCGTAACGCATTGATCTAGAACTCGATTCACCAACATAACTGCATCATCAAAATCTAGGGAAGCTCCATCCATAGTTAGCACGACAATAATTCGTGGAACTAGTAGGTCGTTGTATGTTTCCCAGATTGCAATTGTTTCAGCATCAATCCCAGCGGAAGGATTAATTGCAAAAATGGCAACGCCGGTCTCCGGTTCTGCTACTTGAGAGGTATGGCCGTTGAAAAGTGTGGCAATCGTCTCAGGTAAGGCAGATACATGCCCGTGTATGGTGCGAGCAGCGCCTTGCGAACTATTGAATTCCACGAGATAAGCCTACGATGTACCAATGGCAAGTAGTGCATTGAAACCCTTGGTCAACAAAGGTATTGCGCCAATCGCTCGCTTCTTACTAGCAATTGGTTTGACACCAAATGCAGTAACGATAATCGGTGCAATTGGTTCAATTACATCAGCTTCATATTTTTATGCCCAAGGTGATTTGGTGGTTGGTTCTCTCCTGGTCACATTCTTTACTTTAAGTGATCTCTTTGATGGCGCCATGGCGCGGATGTCTGATCGCGGAGCCAGTACGTGGGGCGGTTTCTTAGATTCCACGCTCGATCGACTTACCGATGCTGCAATTTTAGCTGGAATGATAATTTACTTTGTTAGAAGTGATGATCGTCTTGCTTACCTTGCGATAGTTGCTCTTATTTTAGGATTTCTCATTCCATATATTCGTGCCAAGGCGGAAAGCTTCGATATTAATTGTTCGGTTGGTGTGGCTGAACGCACCGAACGCCTCATACTCGCAGTAGCCGGAATTGGACTATCGGGTCTAGGAGTTCCATATATTGCCGCCGTTTCATTGTGGTCGCTTGTAGCGTTAAGTGCAATTACGGTTGTGCAACGGATAGTAGTTATTCATAAAGGTTTAGCGCTTTCGTAAATGAGAGAAGCCCTGTCTTACTTGGCCTACCGAACCGGATGGGCTTTCGTTGGCGCATTGCCGGAAAAATGGGCCTATTCACTCTTCGATGCTTTGGCGCGAAGGATGTATCAACGTAATGGCAAGAGTGTGCATCGACTTAGGGCTAACTATTCAATTGTAATGCGAGACAAGACGCAGGTAGATATTGAAATCGCGGTTATGGAAGGACTGCGGAGCTATCTTCGTTATTGGTGTGACACTTTCAGAATTCATACGTGGAGTCGCGAGCGGATTCTCGCTACCGTGGATTGCAACAAAGATTTCTTGCTGACTGACCCAATAGACCAAGCCCGGGGAGTGGTTATTGCACTTCCTCATTCTGGCAACTGGGATCACGCTGGCGCATATTTTTGCGCCCGTAATTATCCGTTAGTGACGGTTGCCGAGATTCTTAAGCCGAGAAAACTGTATGACAAATTTGTGCACTATCGCGAAGGTATGGGATTTGAAGTTCTACCTCTTGAGAGTCGCACCTTCGTTCAACTCTTGCGAAGAGCGCGCGAAAAACGCCTGATAGCGCTGGTCGCAGACCGTGATCTGTCGGATTCAGGAGTCGAGGTAGAGTTCTTTGGTCGAAAGGCAAAGATGCCAGCTGGCCCTGCGTTGCTCGCCATAAAAGAAGGAATACCGCTCGTTGTAGCTCACGTTAGCTATACCGAAACTGGAATACAGATTAATTTCACTGAAATCGAAATTTCTCAGGCTGCCAACGAGCAGCAGCAAGTATCCGAAACTGTTCAGCGGATGGCAACCGCTTTTGAAGTTGGCATCTCTGCTCATCTTGTTGATTGGCATATGTTGCAACGAATCTGGGTAGAAGACGGGATTTATCAATGACCCTGGTAGCGAAGAGAATTGGAATTGTTTGCCCATATGGTTGGGATACTCCAGGTGGCGTACAGGCCCATATCGCCGATCTCGCCGAATATCTCATCGCGCAAGGCCATTATGTATCTGTTTTAGCTCCCTCCCAGTCGGACGAGAATCTTCCTAATTATGTAGTAAGCGCTGGAAAACCAACCCCAATTCCGTATAACGGAGCGGTTGCCCAAATACTCTTCGGCCCGATTGCATATTTAAGAGTAAGGCAGTGGATTAATAACGGTGAGTTTGATTTGCTCCATCTCCACGAACCAGCGATACCTTCAATCTCTTTCCTCGCCTGCGTTGCTGCAGAAGGTCCGTTGGTCGGAACTTTTCACGTTTCTTCCAAGAAACAGAAGGCGATATTTGCAATCGGACCAATCATTGAACCCGTGATTGAAAAACTCTCGGCCAGAATTGCAGTCAGTGAAGCCGCGCGCTTAACACTTACCGATCACTTAGCGACTAATGCAGTGATTGTCCCAAATGGCATTTATGCATCTAGATATAGCAAGGGTGCGCGCCGAACAGAGTGGTGTGATGGAACAATCGGCTTTATGGGGCGGTTCCAGGAGCCTCGCAAAGGTTTATCGATTTTAGTGAATGCGCTACCTCAGATTATTTCGGAAATCCCACAAGCACGAGTGCTCGTCGCCGGTCCTGGAGATCCAGTCGAATTTCTTAAGACTGTCCCGGCGGAGCTGCACTCGAGATTCACTTTCCTTGGACGAATCTCCGAAAATGATAAGGCGGATTTTCTAGCAAGTGTAGATTGTTATTGCGCTCCAAATACGGGAGGTGAATCCTTTGGGATTATTTTGGCTGAGGCGCTATCGGCCGGGGCGCCCATTGTTGCCAGCGATATACCAGCTTTCGATGCGCTACTTCGACAGGGGCGCAACGGAGTTCTCTTTCAATCGGAAAATGAGATTTCGCTAGCCTCTAAGATTATTGAGGTACTGAAAGACGGAAATTTACGCGCTCAGTTGTCTCGCGATGGAAAAGAGTATGGCGCAACTTTTGATTGGGACATCATCGCAGAGCGGATTTATGATGTGTATGAGATGGCTATGAACGGATTAGGTAAAGTTACTCTTTCATCTGATAGCCGAGGTCTAGGAAAGTGGTTAGGTAAATGAGAGCCTCTTATGTTGCGCTCTTCTTCACAGTTGTACTTTTTCTCTGGTATTTAACTTTCTTAGCAACAAGATTGGATCGACTCCACCACAGAGTTGAAACTAGTTGGGCAACCTTGGATGGATTACTGCAGCGGCGTGCAGCGATAGCAATTGAGATTGCTAGTTCATCCATCGCAGATCCAGCTTCCGCCCTCTTGCTTACCTTCGCGGCCCACCAGGCGCGAGAAGCAAGTGTGCGAGATAGGTCGCAAGCAGAAACCGGCTTGACCGGAGCGCTCCGAATATTGCTCGAATCAGAGCGAGAGTCGTATGGAGAAGCAGAGCACGATCTCGTCCGTGAGCTAGAGGATTTGACTGAGAAAATACGCCTGGCGATAGCTCTTCACGTCGAAAGTGTCGAACGTACGCAATTGGTCCGCAAGAAGGCTTTCATACGCTTCTTTAGATTGGCTGGACACGCGCCACTTCCAGTTACCTACGAATTTGAAGCAGATGTTATTTAAGAGATTCTCATATGTGCTGATAGGCATCCTCTCGGTAGGTGTAGTGCTTGTTGCATTCACGCCACAGAGAAACGCCACTTTTTCTTGGCCATTTAAAGCGACCGGCTCACTTCATTCTTTAACTGGTTTACCTGGGGTTGATTCCGAAGTAGTGGTTGTGAAAATTGATGACACCGTATTCGCTCATCCACAAGTCGGGTTGAAGGCTGCAGATATTGTCTACATTGAACAAGTTGAAGGCGGTCTTACACGATTGGCGGCAGTCTTCTCATCCAGCAAGCCTTCACTGGTAGGACCAATTCGTTCTGCGCGCATCTCCGACATTGACTTATTGGCGCAATTTGGACGGGTTGGCTTCGCCTATTCTGGAGCGCAAAGCAAGTTTCTCCCGGTACTTGCTGCGGCAAATGTTTATGATGTAGGCGCAATGCACTACGGAGCCAAGTTTTATATTAATGATCCGGCTCGCACCGCCCCATATGCGATGATGTTGAAATTGCCAGAGCTGATTTCTTCGGCAAAGAGTAAGGGAGTTCAATTCGAGAAATCGAGGAATATTGGCTTCGCATTTGGCAAGACCAATGTAGCGGGTTCAAAATTTTCGGCTGTACGAATTTTATGGCCGGCAAGTAGTTACAGCGCTCAATGGAGTGATGAAGAGAAGCGCTTTCTACTCTTCCACGTTGGTGCGCCTGACTACGATGAAGGCGGTTATCAACTTGGTCCGAAGAATATCTTGATACAGATCGTGGACATCTCTAACTCGATTTATCACGACAAGGTTGGGGGAGTTACGCCTCTCATTCAAACTATCGGGCAAGGAAGTTGTTACTTGCTTCGCGACGGAGTTGCAATACCTTGCCTCTGGAGTCGTGCCGATGCAGAGTCAGGAACGATTCTTACCTCTCGTAATGGTGAAGAGTTAACGTTGAGCCCGGGTCAAACTTGGGTCGCACTTACGTCACGTGAGCCAGTTTTTGAAGGTATTGCAGTGGATTCGCAAGAGACATCAACTTCAAAGTAGAATCTGAACAGCAAACAGGAGGGGTTTATGGCTGAGACAACTGGTACAGCACGTGTAAAGCGCGGTATGGCAGAGATGCTCAAGGGCGGCGTCATTATGGATGTCGTGAATGCCGAGCAAGCCAAAATTGCAGAGCAAGCTGGCGCATGTGCAGTGATGGCGTTAGAGCGCGTTCCTGCTGATATCCGCGCACAAGGTGGCGTGGCGAGAATGTCCGATCCAGACATGATCGAAAAAATTAAGGCAGCCGTTTCAATCCCAGTCATGGCAAAGGCTCGCATTGGCCATTTTGTGGAAGCACAGATCCTTGAAAGCTTAGGCGTTGATTACATCGATGAGTCTGAAGTTCTAACTCCAGCTGATTACACCAATCACATTGATAAGTGGAAATTTACAGTTCCATTTGTATGTGGTGCAACCAATTTAGGTGAAGCGCTCCGCAGAATTAATGAAGGCGCAGCCATGATTCGTTCAAAAGGTGAAGCTGGCACCGGCGATGTTTCAAATGCAATGACACACATGCGCACTATTGGTGCTGAGATTCGACGCCTTACTATTCTTCGGGAAGATGAACTCTATGTCGCGGCAAAAGAACTGCAGGCGCCATATGAATTAGTCAAAGAGGTCGCTGCTAACGGAAAGTTGCCGGTAGTCCTCTTTACGGCCGGCGGCATTGCGACTCCGGCGGACGCTGCTTTGATGATGCAGATGGGTGCAGATGGCGTCTTTATCGGCTCTGGAATCTTTAAATCTGGCAACCCAGCTCAACGTGCTTCAGCGTGCGTAAAGGCAACTACATTCTTTGATGATCCAAAAGTTTTAGCTGATGTTTCGCGTGGACTCGGTGATGCCATGGTGGGAATAAATGTTTCAGATATTCCCGTACCGCACCGCCTCGCTGAACGCGGTTGGTAAAAACTCACCTCACTTGCAATTATGAATATTGGTGTGCTGGCGCTCCAAGGCGATTTTCGTGAGCATATTCGAGCTTGCCAATTGTTGGGGGTAACAGCCATTCCAGTTCGGCGCGAGGCTGAATTAAGTGAAATTGATGCCTTGATCTTACCTGGCGGCGAGTCCACGACAATGTCGCAGCTGGCTCGCGAACTTAAGCTATTCGATGCTATTAAGACCTTAATCGGTAATGGTTTGCCTACTTATGGTTCATGTGCAGGAATGATTTTGCTATCAACTGATTTAGAAGCAGGAGTTGATGGCCAAGAGACTTTCGGCGGCATCGATATCACGGTGCGTCGAAATGCATTTGGAAGACAAATTGATTCCTTTGAAGATTCGATTGACTTTGCCGGGCGCCAAGTTCAAGGTGTCTTTATTAGAGCGCCTTGGGTCGAGCGGACAGGTCCGAAGGTTGAGGTCTTAGCCCAATATCAAGGACATGTAGTTGCTGTCCGAGAAGGCAATTGCCTTGCTACTAGTTTTCATCCTGAATTAACGGCAGATACCAGCGTGCATCGCTATTTTTTGGAAGAGATCTGTCGCGCAGGTTAAGATTCGCGCTATACCGATCACATAGCAAGATGAGGTGAACCATGTCAGGCCATTCCAAATGGGCGACGACCAAGCATAAGAAAGCAATTATCGATAGCCGTAGAGCGAAGAGTTTCGCTAAACTCATCAAGGCGATTGAAGTTGCAGCTCGAAATGGTGGCGCCGATATCGATGGCAATCCAACGCTTTATGATGCAATTACAAAGGCGAAGAAGTCATCCGTACCATCCGACAATATTGATCGAGCGGTCAAGCGAGGAGCGGGTCTCGAATCTGGCGGCGCGAATTACGAAACCATTAT
>CAZMBG010000028.1:9117-11004 GCA_964564615.1 uncultured Candidatus Planktophila sp. | reverse complement strand
GGATCACTATTTAAATGAGCATGCCGACATATACACCAGAACAATGGGCGCGCATCAACGCAGATGCTGCACGTATGCGCACCAGAGCGCAGATTCGACGCTTTCTCAATGTGGTTGCTAATCACTCCATCTTAGTTGCAATGTCGGCGATTTTTTTGATGCCGTTATATTTGATTGTTGTCATTTCACTTATGACCTATCGCCAAGCATCCTTGCGCGCGCTATGGCCTGATCCATTTATCTGGCATAACTACATAGAAGTTTTTCGTGCGGTGCCATTTATGCACTGGACACTCAACACACTTTTTGTTTCTACTCTTACCATGATCGGTACAGTGCTCTCTTCTGTTCCGCCAGCCTATGCGCTATCTCGATTGCGCTGGAAAGGTCGCAACACCACCTTTATTATCATTTTGGCCACCATGATGTTGCCGGGACAGGTTACCTTGATTCCGGTCTACGTAATCTTTGCCAAATTGCATTGGATTCCAAGCTTCTTGCCGCTAATCGTTCCGGCTTTCTTTTCTAGCGCTTTTTCAATCTTTTTATTACGCCAATTCTTTGCCACAATCCCCGATGAAATCTCCGATGCGGCCAAAATTGATGGATGCAGTGAATTTCAACTCATGATGCGCATAGTTGTGCCATTGGCAAAGCCTGCGATTTCTGCAATCGCGCTCTTCGCCTTTCTAGGCGCATGGAATGACTTCTTTGGACCACTCCTCTACTTGGTGGAAAACCCTGATTTATGGACTCTCGGAATTGGTTTGACGCAATTTGAAAATCTGCACCATGTCGATCGCAATATGTTGATGACCGCCTCCGCCTTATTTATGATGCCTATCATTATTATCTTCTTCTTCAGCCAGAAGGTATTTATCGAGGGAGTGACTTTGACCGGAGTGAAAGGATGACCTTAACTCCTGGAGTGCCTTCATATCTGCGAGAAATGAATGAACGCAGAGCAATTGAAGTATTGCGCACGAATGGTGCTATGCATGCAGCTGAAATTGCGCGCAATATTGGATTATCTCGCACCACAACTGCAGACATTTTGCGAGGTCTGGTTGAATCTGGGCTTGTAACTGAATATTTGCCAGGAGAAGGCGATTCCAAACGAGCTCGGTCGGTTTTCGAAGCGGTGAGTGATTTAAGAGTCTCGCTTGGAATCGATATTGGTTCACGTTTCATTCGTGCATCTGTCGGAAATCTTAATGGTGAATTGCTTTCACACAACTTCATTGCCGTAAATGGATCCACCTTGGTAGATGTGAAGCGCAACATCAAAGTAGCTGTCGATGGCGCACTGAAGGAAGCCGGATATAAATTAAAAGATGTGATCTCTATTTGTGTTGGCGCACCTGGCGTAATCAATCAGGCTAATGGAATCGTATCTATTGCCGGTACTGTGGCAGCGCTCGATGGTGTCAATCTAGGTGCGCTCATCGAAGAAGAGTTTGGTATTTTTCCCATCATTGAAAATGATGTGAATGTACTTACTGTTGCAGAACAAGTTGCAGGTTATGGACGACAATCAGAGAATTTTGCAGTCATATCTGTAGGTATGGGTCTCGGCGCTGGGCTAGTTCTTAATGGAAAATTGCATAGAGGTCATCACGGAGCTGCCGGTGAAATATTTTATGTTCCATTTGGAAATCCTCGTGATACCCATCGCACCGAAACCAACCCTTCTGGAGACAGTATTGCTGAAATTGCTCGCAATTTAGCTCCGAAATTTAAGAAGAGCTCACTTGCCGAGCCATATTCCACAATTGATATTCTCACTGCGGCAAAAAGTGGAGATGAGTTAGGAGAAGCTGTAATCCAACAAGAGGCCCACCGCATTGCACTCTATATCGCCGCCCTGTCAGCGGTAACTGATGTTGA
>CAZMBG010000028.1:4077-9017 GCA_964564615.1 uncultured Candidatus Planktophila sp. | reverse complement strand
GTCGGTGGTGGTTCTACCTACACACCCGAACTAATTGATGGCGTTATCGCGCGCGCATCCAGGTTACCTATTACACACATTCACCTAATCGATATCACAACCACTCGACTCGAGATTGTCGCTGAGTTTGCCAGAAGAATGGTTCAGGCTGCTGGTAAAGAAATCACTATCACCTCCGGTATTGACTTAACCGAAGGTATAAAAGATGCTGTTTTTGTCATTAGCCAATTTCGAGTTGGAACTCAGGCGGCACGTCATCGTGATGAATTATTAGGACGGAAATATGGATTAGTCGGACAAGAAACCGTGGGAGTTGGGGGATTTGCTAAAGCGCTTCGCACCATACCAGTTGCCATGAATGTTGCTCGCACAATGTCAGAAGTTGCACCAAATGCCACTCTTCTAAATTTCACAAATCCTGCAGGTCTAATTACTCAAACTCTGATCTCGCAGTTTCCACATCTAAAGATTATTGGACTTTGCAACGTCCCTTGGAATACACGGATGGAAGTTGCAACAGCGCTAGGCAAGAACTTTGCTGAGATTGAATTTGATTATGTTGGGCTGAACCACCTCTCTTGGATCCGAGGTGTAAGAGTTTCGGGCAGCGATGAGACTTCCGCTGCTTTGGCAGCATTTCGCGGACTGGCTGTAGATAAGGCTAAACCAGGCGATTCGCCTGCGTGGCTACAGAGTGATATAGATTTTTTGCAAGCGATACCAAACTATTACCTGCTTTATTACTATCAAGAGCGACAGTGGATTGAATATCAGAAGGGCCATGACACTCGAGCATCTGAAGTAATCAAGATTGAAGAAGAGCTCATTTCAAAATTCAGTGACCCAAATTTAGTTGTTAAACCAGAGGAGCTCATGAAGCGAGGCGGGGCTTATTATTCTGATTCCGCAGCCGAGCTAATGGCAGATATTCACAATGATTCTGGCGTGACGCATATTGTTAATACTCGTAATAATGGTGCGATTCCCGGGCTTGCCGACGATTATGTAGTCGAAGTTCCGGCTGTCATTACAAAAACAGGTGCAAAAGCGATAGCGACATCTCCACTTCGTGAAGATATAGATGCGCTAGTGCGAAGTGTGAAAGATTTTGAATTATTAACAATTGATGCAGCTCTGACAGGCAATTCAGATAGTGCGTTACGCGCTCTCATTTCGAACCCCATCGGCCCTGATATATCAGATGCCCGCGAACTTTGGCGCGATCTCAAATTGGAAAATGCCGGAATGATTGGTCTCTTCAATGAGTAAATATATTCTCGGAGTTGACGGTGGCGGTACTAAAACTGATGCAGCAGTAGCTACTCTTGATGGAACAATCATGGGGCTAGCGTCTGGTTCAGGCGCAAATTGGGAGAGCGTTGGCATTTCACAAGCTACGAACGTTTTAATTGAAGTCATTAATCAAGCTTGTGCTCAAGCTGGAATTATCCCGGCTGCACTTGCGGCATCTACTCTTGCTATCGCAGGTATAGATTGGCCAGACGATGTAGCCAAGTATCTACCAGTTGTAGATTCGCTTGGGTTGAAATCTCCTGAGTTGGTAAATGACTCTTTCGCTGCACTTGCCGCTGGATCACCATCCGGCCACGGCATTATTTCAATTGCTGGTACAGGTGGTAAGACTGCCGGAATTTGGAACGATCGCCGAGAACAATCGATGGGAATGGAACTAGGTGAAGGTGGGGGCGCGGGCCAACTAGTTTCGGAAGCGCTCTACTACATGGCCTCCGATTTTCACGGAAGTGCGGCGCCATCGAAATTAACTCAACTTGTCGCAGCGAAATTAGGTTTCTCTTCGCTTATCGATTTCTTTGAGGGGGTAGCTCGGAAGGGTCTACGCCTAGATACCTCATTGGCGCCACTTATATTTGAATACGCAGCATTAGGTGATCCAGGTGCACTGCATGCAGTGCGAGTAACAGCTGAGCAGCACGGACGCGATGTCATTGGAATGGCGGCCAAACTTGGGTGCGAAAATTGTGTGGTGGTTCGAGCCGGGGGATTACACACTGCTGGTTCTGCTGAATTTGATGCGGTATTCCTAGATGTTGTGAAAACCGCACTGCCACATGTAGAGATTAAGACTTTGACCCAACCGCCTGTAGTTGGAGCTATCTCCCTTTCAATCAGTCGGCTAAAAGGTGGCGAATAATGATCGAAGCAATGATTGAGAATTTCAAACCAAGGTTTGGTAATACTGAAGTCGACATTAAGACTTGCGTGGGCAGCGTTGAAAGGTCTGAAGGATTCATTCTTAAGGCAGAACGCACTGGAGATAAAATCCGTGCCGAGATTTGTTACGTACACCCTCGTGCCGTGAGGTATGCACTTAATGCGCTCTTGAAGTTTGTCAAAAGCAGAGACGCTAAAGTCGAATTAAGCGACGCTCCTGACTTTCCTGTCCGCGGCGTTGTTGAAGGTTTCTATGGACGACCTTGGACTCACGATCAAAGACTTCGAGCAATTGAGAAGTTCGGTGATTTCAACTTCAACACCTATTTTGTAGCTCCTAAAGATGTTCCTTGGCAACGATTTAATTGGCGTTCACCTTTTAACGAAGAATTTATCGCTAAAACTTCGGAGTTAATTGATCATGGAAGATTGCACGGAGTTGACGTTACTGCCTGCGTCTCACCTGGTCTATCTGTGAAGTACTCAGACTTAAACGATGTAACTGCTGTTGTGAACAGATTTAAGCAACTTTATGCGATTGGCGCCCGCCACTTTAGCCTTTTGTGGGATGACATTGCCTGGGAGTTATCACATTCGGAAGATATCGAGAGATTTCCGACTACCGCACATGCACAGGCTTGGTTCACCAATCAAGTGTTCGAGCAGCTTATTGCCATCGACTTCACTATCTCCATGACAGTCTGTCCGATGCACTATTGCGGGCGAGGCACTGAACCTTATTTAGTAGAGATCGGGCCTCTTCTCTCCCCTCGGATTAATTTGATGTGGACTGGTCGTGATATCTGTTCGGCATATTTGGATATCTCAGACGCAGTTATATTTACACGAAGCACTCTGCGGCCACCTCTGTATTGGGATAATTTTCCAGTCAATGATGGTGGCATGCAACGAAGTCTTTATATCGGTCCAGTGCGAGGGCGCGAAGTTGGACTTCAAAAATTTTCAGCAGGTTTACTTTCCAATCCAATGCTGCAAGCTGAAATGTCGCTCATCCCACTCAAAACTATCGGAGATTATTTGTGGAACACCGCCGCATATAACCCAGAAAGTTCATGGGAAGAAGCGCTTACAGGTTTAGTCGATCAACCCGAGGCGCTGGCAGCCCTCCGACGATTCCTGCGTGTCTCCATGTGGACGACTGTGGGTGGTGATCCTGCTCCAGATCTGCGCCAAGTATTTCGCAAAGGTGTAACTCATTGGAGAGCTGGCGAGTTAACAGAAGCCGGTGATGTATTTATCACCGAAGGCAAGGCGATCATTAAGAACGCAGAGTATTTACTGAGCGAAAGTTTTTCATATCCGCGCATTAAGAGTGAGATTGGCCCTTGGATGGAAAAGTACGTTCTTGGTGGCGAGGTACTTATCGGACTTGGTGAAGCGCTCAAACTCTGTACCTTTGATTCAGAACTACGAATGATTCAAGGTAGTAAGGAAGTGATATCCACCCTCGAAGCACTTGTAGAGAAATATCAAAGTCCAAAGAAGTCACTCTTTGGAGATCAGATCGATGGACCAATTAACGAGTTAATCGGGGAATTAGGCGCTCGCAACGATTGATAACCAGAGTGAAGCCATTGTTTTATGCCCTTTTGAAGTGGGGTGAATGCCATCTTCGGCTAGGGATTGCTCTCCTTCAATGAGTGCCAGGCGACTGAATTCTTGATCAAAAGGTATGAGCAGAGCATTGTATTTATGGGCTAAACGATGGATTACTTCAATTTTCGGATCTAAGTCCTCGCGCCACTGCTTCATCACAGGTTGAACGTGTAGGAGAAACGGTTCACATAATACGAGTTGGAGCTTTAGTTGGTTAGTTGTGAGTGCAAGAAGTGAGTCATAGCGTTCTTCAAAGTTTTCAGTCGAAGTCGGGTCATTGTCATCATATCGTCGCCAAGTGTCATTAATTCCGATGTTGATGGTGAGGGTGGTCGGATTGAGATTCAGAACATCACGCTGCCAACGCGCTTCTAAATCTACCAATCTATGACCACTAGTTCCGACATTGATGATTGGATCATTAATTTTTCCTGAGTCGGCTATCTCTTTGACCCATCCGTTTCCAAGCGGAGGATAAATTTCGCGGTCACAATCAGTGACGCTATCTCCTATAAACAACGTAGTCATTGAACTCCCTAAATGGTCAAGGTAACTTTACTTAAGCCCGTTGGCGCGTCAGGATTAAAACCATTGCTTACAGCTAAGTGCATAGCAAAAAGCTGGAGAGCCATAGAGTCCACAATCGAGGATGTAATTTCATCATCGCATAATGCTCCAGGAACGATATATTCGTGAGACTGGCTTTCAGCGCCACTGCCTATCCAATAAATCTTCTTTGTAATTGCACGAACGCGATCTATCGCTTCATTAACGGAGTTCTGCGGCATATGCATCGGAGCCAAAACAATTACTTGCGAATCTGCATTGAGAGAAGAAATGGGACCATGGAGATAATCTGCAGTAGACATGCCTTGTACATTAATTTTGCAAGTCTCTTGAATCTTCAATGCTGCTTCCTTGGCATTGGGATAGGCAAAGCCACGACCCAAGATGGTTAATTCAGAGCCTAAATCAATGGTTTTAGCGATAGCAGCGATGGTAGGCGAAGCTTTTAGTACTCGCTCTGCTTCATCTGCAAGACTATGCAAACTCAGCTTAGATCCCGCCCAAGCAGTCACAAGCAAATATGAAACGAGAAGCTGAGCCGAGTAGCTCTTGGTAGCGGCAAC
>CAZMBG010000028.1:2870-3977 GCA_964564615.1 uncultured Candidatus Planktophila sp. | reverse complement strand
AGTCCACACGGCAATCCAAGTTGAGTCTCTATCAAATACTTCAGGAAGTGAGCGGCATTGTCAGAAGTTCCTCTAGCCAAAATTAAGATTGAACTGATATTTCTATCTGCTAACACGTTTTTGAGATCAGGCGAGATTACCTCTCCCTTAATCAGTTCTCTAAAAATTTTAGGAGTTTCTGCAATCTCTGATTCCATAATTGAACCAAATGTTGTCATAGGGCAATTCTCCCATAGTTGTGTCAAAGTTGTAAGATTGAGCTATGCAAAATAAAGCCACGTATTCGTATCTCGATGGTGAATTTGCCTTCCAACCCGGAGAACATGAATTTGATTTCATTTTGCCTTCCTTTATTGATATTCATTGCCATGGTGGCAACGGCAAATACTTTTCAGAAAGCGCTCACATCGCCCGTACGGCGCATCGTGTCACCGGAACAGGTGTGCAGTTAGCAAGTTTGGTGACTGCACCTCTAAAAACGCTACATAGCGAGATACAGGCCCTTAAGAATCAAATAGATATTGCGGGAATTCATCTAGAAGGGCCGTATTTGGCTCATCAATATTGTGGGGCTCATAGCCCAGAATATTTGCGCATTCCAGATCTGGCTGAAATTCGAGAGTTGATAGCAGTGGGCGAGGGCCACATTGCAATGATGACTATTGCACCAGAACTACTAAATGCTATTCCGGCAATCGAATTCTTAGTCAACAATGGCGTTGTAGCTGCAATCGGCCATAGCAACGCAAATGCGAAAGTGACTAAAGATGCGATAGCAGCTGGGGCAACAGTGGTTACTCATATCAATAATGCGATGGCAAAAATTGGTTCATCCGATTCCCTCTTGGAAGTCGCGCTAGATTCAAATTTATATCTCGAATTAATTCTAGATGGTCATCATGTGACTGATGAAGATGCTCGCCATATCGCATCACAAGCCCCCGAAAGAATCATTGCAATAACAGATGCAATGTCAGCGGCTGGTGCTCCAGATGGGAGTTACTTCATCGGAGATCTTCCGGTTGATGTAGTTGATTCAGTCGCACGCCTAAGGGATTCAGGTAAATTAGCAGGAAGCACATTAACTATGCTGGCAGCATTTAAGAA
>CAZMBG010000028.1:0-2770 GCA_964564615.1 uncultured Candidatus Planktophila sp. | reverse complement strand
ATTTTGAGTCGAGAAATCGCTGATTTACCCATTCCGTGAAGTGAAGCGAGTTCGGTCTCTGAAATTTTACGCAGATCTGAAACTTTATATAACTTAGCATCGACCAAAGCTCGTCGTGCTGGCGCAGCTAAGCCGATTGCACGCCATTCGCCATCGAGCGCCTCGTACTTTTTGAGATCAACTTCGCCGCGTGTGACGGGACATTGTGAACTAGATTTTTTAGCCATTTTCATCTTTGAAGTCAGAAGCTATGGCGCTGTACATATTGATATCGATGACTTCTCCGCGATAATTTTTCTTGCGGCGTTGGGTGGATTCGAAGGTGAACCCTGACTTGATAGCTACATGACCTGATGTGTGGTTTTCCGAGTGAGTAGTGAGTTCGACTCGCTCCATTCCATATTCCAGGAGTAATTTCTTAGTGAGTTCGCGAGTGAGGAATGGGATCATTCCCTTTCCTCGTGCTTCCGGATATGCCAAATATCCAATTTCAGTCTTCTTCTCATACCAATCTTGGTTGAAGAGCCAAATTTGACCCATCGGAATTCCGTTTTCTTCAATGACCCACCACAACCCAACTCCACTGGTGTATTGATTGCGACAGAAATTGAGAAAATTAAAGAAGTTTTGCTTGAGAAATGGAATTGGCATTCCCATCCACTTTTGAAATGCCTCTTCCGCGAAGTTCTTGAGAATGAGCTCTTCATCATCTTCCGTTAGTTGACGAAGACGGTAAGGTCCGATTGTAATATCTAGCATCTCTAACCGATTGAGCCGAACTGGTTTCTCCATAATCCATAGTTGACAATATTCAATCACTTCAAATCCGAGGCGACGATAGAGTTTTTCACCAGCATCACTCGATTGAAGAACAATAAGTTTGCGTCCAAGTTGATATTGCTCGTGGAGCATGTACTTCATAAGCTCTTCGCCATAGCCTTTTCTTTGATGTTCCGAAGGTGTGGCTACATCAAAACATCCGCCAAATTCTCCATCGGTAAGAAAGAGCGAAGTACATACAGGAGTATCCCCATCGAAGAGTATGTATCTGAAGGTACCTTCATCTTTAATAGTGGATCCAATGAGTTCAACAACAGCATCTCGCGCCATTCCAAATGTTTGTGCTACTAGATCAACATTGAGATCGAAATTATGTGTGCCGCTAGTGCGTTCTGCTCTTAGCCCTTCGCGAAGTTTAAAATCTTGAAATCTGGAGTCCACGCTAAAAGCCATTAGAGGGATAGCGCCGCCTGAAGTGAAACCGCGAGCGCGGAGAGTTTCAGCTTGAGCGAGCCCTGGTCCTCCTAGCGTCACTGAACATTTAACATTCCAGGATGCCATAATGGTCAATACGGATTCCAGAGTTTCTTTACTCTTCTCGAAAATCATGGCTTGATTGAGAAATGCCATATCAAACCCAGTGTGAAAGAGATAGGAACTATTGATTTGTTGAAAGGTTATTGCTGAACTGCCGAGATCTAGTTTCTTAAATAGTTGTGCGAAGGAATCTCTCAATTCATCGAGGTGAGTTCCAGTATTACCCACAGGTTGCTTGTAGACGCGTTCAGTTACAGCACTCATGCGCTCTCCTCACCTTGGGAGTTACCCCTTGAATCTCGATGAAAATAATAGTTTCAATGAGCATCAATTAATAGAGTTTTCGCAGAGACACCTGGAAATATTAATTCAGCGCTGTCTTACGAATGAGATCTACCGTCAATTTTGGAAAATTCCACATAATCACATGGGCACAATTTTCAACCACGATCCAATCTGAGTGGTGAGGTGCAACTTCCTTTTTCTGAGCCAAAGGATGAGGGAGAGTTAAATCGTTATCCCCGAAAACAATGGAAACTTTTACAGAGCGAGGTATCCGCGAGACAAATTTCTCTCCGACTAACCCACGCCAAAGCGGCATATACCCTTTGGAGCGCGCCATGGCTATCACTGAATCTCGGCAACTTTCGTAACTGAGTTCACGCCATAAATGGGTAATTTTTCGGTAGCCGACAGCCTTTAACGGCGCAATTCGAAAGGCAATCGGCATAAAAAACTGAGAAATCTTCGCCAAGATTCTTGAATCAATACTTGGCGGAAATTTACCGGTAGGCCCTTCATCCCATAAACCTGCCGGCGCAAGTGCAGTAACACTTTTTACTCGACCTGGATCCACATTCGCCATTTCCAGAGCAATCCATCCACCCAATGAATTGCCGACAACGTGCATCTCTTCGCGCTGGTGATACCTGGATAGATTTTCCAGAATTAATTCCGCCAATTGCCGAGGCGAATATGCCTCGGCACCCCTTATGGGTGCATCACCGTGGCCTGGAAGATCAACAACTAAAACTTGAAAATCGAGCATTAGATCATCTAGTAAAGATTTCCAAATGGAACCGGCAGAACCGAGTCCGTGAACCAATACCAAGGCAGGCTTGTCGGAGACCTCTGGATAGGCCTTAATAAGGGCAGTCATCGTGTGTAGATAAATGAACTACTTTATGTCTTTACTTCAACAGCAAAGAAATCAGTGCCAAGATTCCCAAGATTAATGCAGGCGCAAATGGTTCCTTGCGCTTGCGATGCACATTTGCGGCACCGGCCATCAAGAGAAATAATCCAATTGCGGCAGCCGCAGAGAGTCCTGTAGCGATATCAAAGACACGAGGAAGCACAAGGCCCAAAGCTCCAAGTACTTCTGCGAGACCAATCATTTTAATTTGAGTGGATGAATAGTCAGCAGCCCAGCCCATATTCTTGTTGGCGAGTA
>CAZMBG010000027.1:0-11217 GCA_964564615.1 uncultured Candidatus Planktophila sp. | reverse complement strand
ACGCCATATATGGAGGCGCTTGGATTTAACTTAGGTGGTTATGGATGTGTCACCTGTATTGGAAACTCCGGACCGCTTCCGGTGGAGATTAGCAAAGCTATTAACGAGAACGATTTAGCTGTAAGTGCTGTTCTCTCAGGCAACCGTAACTTCGAGGGCCGAATTAGTCCGGATGTAAAGATGAACTATCTGGCCTCGCCACCGCTGGTAGTGGCATATGCACTCGCCGGTTCAATGGATCACGACTTTGAGAGCGACTCGCTCGGAGTTGATAAAGAAGGCAACCCGGTTCTCCTTAAGGATATTTGGCCAACTCCAGCGGAGATTCAAAGCGTTATCGACTCATCGATCTCTTCTGAGATGTTTAAGAAAGATTATGCATCGGTCTTCGATGGCGACCATCGCTGGAAGTCACTCGATACACCAACCGGTAAAACCTTTGAGTGGGATCCACAATCAACCTACGTTCGCAAGCCACCATATTTTGAAGGTATGCCGGCCGAACCAACACCAGTTCAAGATATCTCCGGAGCCCGCGTGCTTGCGATTCTGGGTGATTCGGTCACAACCGATCACATCTCGCCGGCTGGAAATATCAAGGCAGATTCGCCAGCTGGTAAGTACCTGGAGGCACACGGAGTTGATCGTAAAGATTTCAATTCTTACGGTTCTCGGCGCGGCAATCACGAGGTAATGATTCGTGGAACTTTTGCAAATATTCGTTTAAAGAATCTTTTGCTGGATGGTGTTGAAGGTGGCTTCACTCGCAACTTCCTCAGCAACGGCGAACAGACGACTATTTATGATGCATCCGTTGCTTATCAAGAAGCCGGTGTTCCGTTGGTGATCTTGGCTGGTAAAGAGTATGGATCAGGCTCTTCACGTGACTGGGCTGCGAAAGGCACTGCGCTATTAGGAGTTCGAGCTGTCATTGCCGAAAGTTTCGAACGAATCCATCGATCTAATTTAATCGGTATGGGCGTTCTGCCATTGCAATTTATCGAAGGTCAGAACGCTCAGACCTTGGGGCTAAAGGGCGATGAGACCTTTGAAATTGTCGGAATAACTGAACTCAATCGTGGCACCACACCTAAAGAAGTTCAGGTTAAAGCAGGGGCGCTGACATTTACGGCAAAGGTACGTATCGATACGCCAGGTGAGGCAGATTACTACCGTCACGGCGGCATCATGCAGTACGTCTTGCGCCAATTACGCGGCTAGAATTCTCATTATGCTCGAATCACTGCGCGGACCGCAGGACATTAAAGCCCTGGGACCAGAAGAGTTGGCGGCGCTATCTGCAGAGATTCGTACTTTTCTCGTCGAGAAGGTATCTCGTACAGGAGGTCACTTAGGCCCCAATCTCGGAGTCGTTGAATTAACTCTCGCAATTCATCGCACCTTCGACTCACCACGTGATGTCATTCTCTTTGATACTGGACACCAGTCCTATGTGCACAAGATTATTACCGGACGCGCCGAAGGTTTTGATCGATTACGTCAACGAGGGGGGCTTGCGGGCTATCCCGCACGCAATGAGAGCGCTCACGATGTCATTGAGAATTCACATGCATCCACTGCGCTTTCTTGGGCCGACGGCATCTCACGCGGATTCTCGCTTACTAAACAAAGCGATCGCCATGTTTGCGTTGTCGTGGGCGATGGCGCACTGACTGGGGGTATGTCTTGGGAAGCCCTCAACAACATCGCTACTGCCGGCGAACGCAAATTAGTTATTGTGGTCAACGATAATGAACGCTCTTACTCACCGACTATTGGCGGTTTGGCATCACATCTATCCACCCTTCGCATGACCCGTGGCTACGAGAAATTTCTTGATTGGGGTAAGGAAGTACTTCATAAGACCCCTGTTGTGGGCGCACCTATATTTGAAACATTGCACGGTATGAAAAAAGGCATTAAGGATATTGTTGCGCCGCAAGGCATGTTTGAGGATTTAGGATTGAAATATATTGGTCCTATTGATGGTCACGATATTTCAGCCATGGATCGAGCGCTAGAGCAAGCAAAATCTTTTGGTGAACCTGTTCTTGTACATGTAATTACCGAAAAAGGTCGTGGATATCATCCGGCAATCGCCGATGAGGCAGAGAAATTTCATGCAGTTGGAATCGTAGATCCCGAAACTGGTACACCGATTGCAAAGAGTGCACAATCTTGGACCGATATCTTCGCCAGTGAATTGGTGGAAATCGGCCATCAACGCTCCGATATCGTTGCAATTACCGCCGCAATGTTGGGCCCTACAGGTCTCGACAAATTCCAGCGAGAATTTCCAGAACGCACCATCGATGTTGGTATTGCAGAACAACATGCTGCTACCAGTGCAGCTGGTTTGGCTTTTACCGGTCTCCATCCGGTCGTTGCGGTCTATTCAACATTTCTCAATCGAGCCTTTGATCAGCTACTCCTGGATGTAGCTCTCCATAAGGCGGGAGTGACTTTTGTTCTGGACCGCGCTGGCGTAACAGGCGATGATGGTCCTTCTCACCATGGAATTTGGGATTTGGCGATTACCGGAATTATTCCAGGTGCACACGTAGCGGCTCCGCGAGATGCTGCCCGGTTACGCGAAACTTTGCGGGAGGCGGTAGAAATTAATAACGCACCCACGATACTTCGCTTTCCAAAGGGTGCGGTTCAGGGAGATATTCCAGCTTTTGAGCGACGCGATGGTATCGATATTTTGTATCGCGGCGAGAGCGCCGATGTATTGCTTGTCAGCGTTGGTGCTTTTGCAGCTATTGCAGTCGAGGCCGCCTCAGCTGCATACCGAGAAGGAGTTGGCGTTACAGTAATCGATCCGCGATGGGTCAAGCCGCTGCCACAGTCTATTGTGACTATGGCGCAACGTTACAAGAGCGTCGTAGTTTTGGAGGATGGCATTCAGCATGCCGGCATTGCTTCATCTCTCTCTGAAGATTTGCGTAAGGCCGGTGTCACGATTCCATTACATAGCATCGGAATTCCATTGGAATTTATTGAGCATGCTAAACGCCAAGAGATTCTCAACGACTTAGGAATTACTGCACAACAAATTGCCAGAGATATAGTCGCCTTTAACTCTACTTCGAAGCTACCGATGCAATTCCCGGAGCATGAAAACGTTGACCACACACAGCCTCGCTAATTCCTTCACGATCTAAGAACGGCAAGATTCCGCCTAAGTGCATCGGCCAACCAGCGCCCATCAGCATGCATAGGTCAATCTCAGCTGGAGTAGCGACAACGCCCTCTTCGAGCATCATTCGTGCCTCTTCGGCTAGTGCTTTGAGTGCACGTTCCCGAACTTGCTCCGATGTAGAAGGAGTAGCGCCCTTATGAATAAGAGCCACCGCCTCAGGATTTGCAACATAGCTTCCATCTTCATTGCGGAGATAGAACGACTTCACGCCTGCTTTCACCATCGCCTGCATAGTTGGGGAGATGCGATAGCGAGGCCCAAGATTTTCATGCAGCGTCTCAGCCACGTGTAACGCAACGCCAGGACCAACAAGTCCCAATAGTTCAAATGGAGACATTGGGAAACCAATAGAACGCATTGCATTATCTGCAATTGCTGGATCCGTACCCTCGTCGACGGCGTCGGTAATTTCGCCCATAAAGCGAGTGAGTAGGCGATTGACTACAAAACCTGGTGCATCTTTACAGATAATCATGGTCTTCTTGAGATTCTTACCAAGTTCCACCGCGGTTGCGGTAGTTGCATCATCTGTCTTCGATGTGCGTGCAACTTCTAGGAGCGGCATTACTGCAACCGGATTAAAGAAGTGGAAACCGATTACTCGCTCTGGATGAGCGAGGCCTTCCGACATTCGCTCAACCGAGAGAGAAGAGGTGTTGGTGGCGAGAACGCATTCAGGGGTGACTATGCTCTCCAATTTCTTGAAGAGCTCTTGCTTGAGTGAGAGCTCTTCAAAAATTGCTTCAATCACAAAATCACATTGGGCAAAAACGTTTTGATCAGCGGAACCTGTGACCAGCCCAGCCAAACGGGTAGCTACTTCGCCGCTCATACGCCGCTTCTCAACCAATTTTTGAAGTTCGTTGTGCACCCAAGCAACACCTTTATCAGCCCGGGCTTGATCGATATCAGTCATTACTACTGGAACCTTCAAATTGCGCACCATTAGTAGCGCTAATTGCGAAGCCATTAATCCAGCACCAACGACACCTACTCGAGTAACTTTTCGGGCAAGCGCCGCTTTAGGTGCGCCCTCAACTTTCTTCTTCTTCTTTTGAATTAAGTTAAAGGCATAGAGCGATGCGCGAAGTGGGTCTGACATCACTAAAGCAGCGAGAGTTTGATCTTCAGCATCGAAACCTTGGCCACGAGTATTGGTACGCGCTGCCTCAATGAGGGTGAGAGCTTCACGAGGAGAGGCGATATCGGCTCCACCAAATTTCTTCTGTGCCGCTGCCTTTCCAGTGGCGATTGCGCTTTCCCAAGCGGGATCGTTAGTGAAATCTTTTCGCTCAATATTTTTTCTACCAGCAATAATATCGGCGGCAAAAGCGATTGACTTTTCTAGGAAGTCTGCTGGCTCGAATACTGCATCAACAACTCCTAGTGCAAGCGCATCTTTAGCTTTCATCATGGTGTTGTTGTTGAGCGCATTGAGAATAATGACCTGCACTGCCTTCTCTGGACCGATGAGCTTTGGCAGAATAGTTGCACCACCCCAGCCGGGCACTAAGCCTAAGAAAACTTCTGGTAGCGCGGTGAAAGCGGTACTGGCGAGAGTGCGATATTTGGAATGGAGCCCAATTTCAAGTCCGCCACCAAGTGCAAGTCCATTGATAAATGAAAATGTCGGAATATCAATTTCGTCCAAACGTCGGAATACATCATGGCCGAGCTTTCCAATAGCAAGCGCTTGCGAGATATCGGTGAGGTATGGCATCGCCGAAAGATCTGCACCAGCTGCAAAGATAAACGGTTTTCCAGTGATTGCTAACGCTTTTGGCGAGCGAGAGAGAGCTTCCGTGATTGCAGCATCAATAGCTAGAACAGACTGCGCGCCTAAGGTATTGGGACGAGTATGGTCTAATCCATTATCGAGCGTGATGAGAGCGAGCGTCCCATCGATGCCGAATGGGCGAAGATCTACATCTCGAAGTAAGGCTTGAGTGACAACCTCTTCAGGAGCACCTTCTGGAAGTGTGATTGTTGTAGCCATTACTTCTTACCTCCTGTGAAATGTGGGTTCTCCCAAATTACAGTGCCACCCATTCCTAGTCCGATACACATGGTGGTCACTCCATATTGCACCGTCGGATTCTCTTCAAACTGGCGAGCCAGATTAATCATTAATCGAACTCCCGATGATGCAAGCGGATGTCCTACCGCAATTGCGCCACCATATGGATTTACTCTCGGATCGTCATCGGCTATGCCGAAGTGCTCCAGAAAGGCCAAAACCTGAACTGCAAATGCTTCATTTACTTCGAATGCACCAATATCTGAGATTGATAGCCCGGCCTTATTGAGCGCTTTAATTGTCGAAGGAACTGGACCGTAACCCATTACTTCTGGTTCAACGCCAGCAAAGGCAAAGGTAACTAGCTTCATCTTGGGGGTAACTCCCAATTGCGCAGCTTTTTCGGCGCTCATTAATAATGACCTAGTTGCTCCGTCATTGAGACCAGAAGAATTTCCTGCTGTCACTTTTCCGCCGGGACGAAATGGAGTTTTTAATCCAGCTAAACCTTCCATAGTTGTGCTTGGTCGTGGGCCTTCATCTGCAGTAGCTAAGGTCCAACCAAGTTCTGCAGAGCGAGCTGCAGTAGGAATGAGATCTCGTTGAATTTTTCCAGCTTCATATGCACGCGCGGTCTTGAGTTGAGAATTCATCGCATAGCGATCAGCGCGCTCTTTGGTAATACTTGGGAATCGATCGTGCAACCTCTCGGCAGTTGCGCCCATGGAGAGCGCATCGGTATCTACAAGCTTCTCCGCCAAATATCGTGGGTTAGGATCGACAAGCGCTCCTATCGGATGGTTGCCCATATGTTCGACTCCACCCGCAAGACCTACATCAATTGCGCCCATGGCGATTGCACCAGCGATAGTTGTCACCGATGTCATCGCACCTGCGCACCAGCGATCAATTGAATAACCAGGAACGGTATTTGGTAGCCCGGCGAGAAGTGATGCGCTGCGACCGATATTCATACCTTGATCGCCTGCTTGCGATGCAGCAGCAATGGCAACGTCATCAATTGCATCGTGGGGAAGTTGCGGGTTGCGCTCGAGAAGGCCGCGTATGGCGCGCACCATCAGATCGTCGGCGCGAGTATTGACAAAGAGCCCGCCCGATTTACCAAAAGGTGTTCGTACAGCATCGACCAAGACAACATCACGGGACATAGAACGCTCCTTTAAAGACCTTTGAGACTTTAAGGTTACTCGTCAGTAGCCAAAAGCGCTACGGAGTTGTCAGAGTTTCTTCGCTGCTTTCATCTCGGCTGCTCTCTGAAACTGGAAGCTCAGGCTCAACAAGCGCCTCGTTCTGTGCCAAGGAGTAGACCAAGATCGGTTCGGCAATCTCAATCTGCCAGAGGCGGGCGCCCCATTCGGCGAGGTAGCGCTCAACCTCGCTCGGCTCAGGCCTCATCCAGCAGATCCGCCGCACGAATTCCGGCGTTACTAGATTCTCTACTGGAATTTCCAACTCCGCCGCCTTCTCACCCAAGAGCGCGCGTGCGTGGCTCAATGGGATATAGCGTTCTGGGAATTTCTCTCGCCAGACCTTTATATGTGGGAGTGAATCGCTCTTTACCTTGGCTTCCGGCAGTTGCGATTCGGGGAGCGATTTCACCTTTGCGATCGCAGATAGCCATGTAGCTGAATGTTCGAGCCAACGTGATCTGATTCCCAATGGACGGAGCACCTTCTCAAACTCTCTTCGAGTAGTGATCTCGGTATTTTCGAAGGCGGTGGCTATAAGCGAGATTGCACTATCTGAAAGTAATCGACCTGGTGCGATATCGAGCTCGCGAGCTTTAGCATCTCGCGCCAACCAAAGCTCTCGGACCATGGCCAGCTGTGGCCGTTTCTTGATCTTATGCATCCCAGATGTTCTTCGCCACGGATCTTCTCGTTTAACTGGGGGAGGTGCTTTGAGAATCGCAGAAAACTCCTGGAGCGCCCACTCGAGTTTGCCTTGACTCTCGAGCAGCTCAGATATGGCGTTGCGAAGTTGAAAGAGTAAGTCGACATCAAGGGCGGCGTAGTTGAGCCAATCTTCCGGTAGCGGTCGAATCGACCAATCAACGGCAGAATGTTCTTTTGCAAGAGTGATATCTAGAAGTGATTCGGTGAGCGCGCCGAGTCCGACCCGTGGCAAGCCAGCAATGCGACCAGCAAGTTCGGTATCGAAGAGATCAGTTGGATTGATTCCTAGTTCACGTAGACATGGAAGATCTTGAGTACTTGCGTGGAGAATTATTTCTTCGTGAGCGATAAGTTGATTGAGCCGTTTGAAATAGCTACTTTCAGCTCCGAATGGAATGGGGTCAATCAGGTGTAGACCGCCGCCTTCTCGCTTTATCTGGATCAAATAAGCTCGAGCGCTATACCGATATCCCGAAGCGCGTTCGGCATCGAAGGCAAAACCCCCATGTCCTTTCGCTAACTGAGTGAGCGTTGATTCAAATTTCTCAGGAGTATCTACAATCTCAGGTAGGCCGTCGATGGGAGTGTTGAGTAATTCAGCCACGGCGTCGAGCAGAATGGATTGATGCAACACCATCTGCCAAAGGTGGAAGGCCAGCAACTTCACTCATGAAGTTACACCAAGCGGCAACGTTTGCATCGAGATCTTCCACTACTTCAAGTAGCGGCGACCACGATGCCCGAATTTCGATATCAGATTCAATCTGGCGACTCGATAACTTTCCGAATGATGCAGAGGATACTCGAGTGACAGTTCCAGAGGGAGCGGCGATTTCAGCTCCGGCATCTCGTAAATTATCGAGCAGCCAATTCCAACCTACTTCTGGAAGCAAAGGATCTTCTTGCATCTCTGAATCAACTGCGGCGCGCATAAAACTGACACAACGATATTCGCCTTCCCAAGAATCTTGGCCACCAGGTTCATGCAAGATTACAAATCGACCATTTGCTACTTGGCTTTCAGTATCGTTAAGCAAGCCACTACTTACGTAGGCATTAAATGCAAACGCGTATGTGGCTAGTTTTTGCGGTGCTGGTACTTCCTCTAAATCTATTTCGGGCCGCGGAGTGAATTCGCGAATGTGAGAGATGAGCGCATCAAAGGTAAATGGCGCTGCTATTTTCACTCTCTTATTCTAAAGTTTGATTTCTCCATTTGCCGGGATATACACCTGCTATCTTTGCCAAATGGCAACTCTCTTAGCGCTCTTATCCAGTTTGATGTGGGGAAGCGCCGATTATCACGCTGGCAATTTGAGCAAGAAATTTCCAGCCATCGTGGTCCTTGCCATTAATCAATTCTTCGGCCTCATTGTTGGGGTAATTCTGGTCATTGCGACTCAGTCATGGTTGGCGCCCGATCTCACCTTGCGTGGATATGTGTTCGCCGGAGCAGTAGCCGGGGTCGCTGGATATGTTGGACTTCTATGTCTCTACGCCGGACTCGCTACAGGACGCATGGGTGTCGTCTCTCCGATAAGTTCACTCAGTGCGCTGATCCCACTTGCATATGCATTTATCGTTAAAGGTGATCGATTATCGCTGCCTGTAACTGCGGGAGTAATTCTGGCAACGCTCGGAGGATTCTTAGCTAGCGGTCCTGACATTCGCCAGGGCCTTCCAATCCGTCCACTGCTCCTTGCGCTCGGTGCTGCTACTGGATTTGGAGTGGCGTTGGTATTTATGGCGGTTGGTTCTGAAACCAGTCCACTGCTCACAATGGTTGCGATGCGCACTACCACTCTTATCATCAGCGCGACCTTAATCATTCGCCGTGGAAATTTTGGTGGAGTCACTATTGCCAACATTCCACTCTTATTCGCCATTGGAGCAGCCGATTTCGCCGCGAATCTACTTCTAGGAATTGCAACAACGAAGGGTCTAGTGTCATTGGCGATGGTCTTAGGCGCGCTATATCCGATTGTTACCGCGCTGCTTGCATTTACATTCCTACGTGAACGCCTTCACAGAGTTCAATATTTAGGAGTTATCTTTGCCGTCGGTGGCGTTGCTTTGATATCGGCACTTCAATAATCGAGTTCCCTCTATATTCTCCTCACTCTCAACTGTAAAGTTTGAGAGTAACTCTGTCATCGAAATTTGATTCTCTTGTGGTGATATTGGAACTATTGATAGGTACAAGAAATCAATACAGCCGAGATTAATGAGCGTTTGAAGAAGTGAGGCGCCAGCTTCGACCACAATCGGAGTTGAATATGACCCGGCAATTCGACGAAATTCTTTCTCTAATTCTTGAAGAGTAGGCACGTATATAGGAGTGAAGTTTGGTTTAAATTGCTTCCGCTCTTCTCGAGTGAAGACATAAACCGGAACTCGACTCGTGGAGTATGGATCATGCGTTGCAGTATTGGATCCAATAACAATTGCTGGCGCGCTGCGATGAAGCGCTAAGAATCTTGCCCGGTCCGCCGGAGTAGAAAGTCCCTGAGAATTTCCATTGAGGGAGGTTGAGCCATCTCTACCCACTACGAGGCTGGCTATCGCTGACATCTCCCTAGAATATTGAATATCTCACCTGATATTTCCCATAAATCTTCCCGGCTCAGCGTGGCTCGAGTTGAGAATGGCTATCTATCGCAGTTAGCCTTCCACGGTGAAGTCAGTCTGGAAGGCGGCAAAGGGGCCAGGAGTCGCAGTTGCGCTAGCAATCTTTGCCGCGCCGACCTTACTCAGCGCTCCATCTGAGGCTGCTCCGACTTTGGCGCAAATCCAAGCCCAGGTGAATGATCTGCAAGATCAAGCAACCGCCGCAGCGGAAGGTGCGCAAGAGGCGAAGGTGAAGTTAGCCTCGCTGCAGAAGAGTTTGGCTGGAATTCAAGCACAAGCGGCGATCCAAGGTAAGAATGTCGATGCAATTTCTAAGGCGCTCGGAATCATTGCAGTCAACCAATACAAGCAAGGGTCGCTCAGTCAGAGTTTAGAGCTCCTCTTCTCCTCAAATCCAGAACTCTATCTCTCTTCAGCTGGTTCACTTGAGGCCATTACTCGACAGAAATCAATCCAACTTAAGAAGTATCAATCAGCAACTATCAAGTTAAATGCAACTTCGCTGACAGTTGCCGATCGGGTTGCCCAAGTGAAAGCGCTCGAGAAGAAATTAGCTGAACAAAGCGCTAAAGCGAATGCAAAATTGGCCGCGGCGGAAGCGCTTCTCGCAAAGCTCAAAAAGGAAGACCGCGAACGATTGGCACGCCTGGCACAGCAACAGGAAGATGCAGACCAGGCTAAGTCACTAGCTGAAGCTTCAAAAGTCTCAGGAGTTTCAGGTCGCGCTGGCGTGGCTATCAAATTTGCGCTCAAGCAAATTGGAGATCGTTATGTATTTGGCGCTGATGGGCTTGTCTATTGGGATTGTTCAGGTCTCACTATGCGCGCTTATCAATCAGCAGGAGTGAATTTGCCGCACTCATCAGCAGCCCAGTCACGCATGGGTAAATCAATTCCATTTAGTCAGAAAAAGCCGGGCGATCTACTCTTCTTTGGTCGGCCAGTTTCGCACGTAGGTATTTATCTTGGTAATGGACGAATGGTGCATGCGCCGCGTTCCGGATCGCGCGTCAAAATTGCAGATCTCAATATGGGATCCAAGAAGCTAGTTGCAGTTCGACGTTTCTAATGAGTACGCCAATATTATGTATTACCAATGATTTCGGGCCTCGAGCAGGTGGAATCGAAACTTTTGTCATTGGTCTGATTGAACGTATGCCGTACGGCGCCGTAACTGTATTTACATCGTCGCAGAGCGGCAGCGAAGAGTTCGACGCTCAATGGAAGGCAAACTTTGGAGTTAACGTTATACGCGATCGTTCAAAAATTCTCTTGCCAACTTTGAGAGTAGGCCTCGCTGTACGCACATTAGTGAGGCGTGAAAAGATCTCAACTGTTTTCTTCGGCGCAGCAGCCCCACTCGGTCTACTCTCGCACGGGTTGCGGCGGGCAGGCGTCACTCGAATCGTTGCACTCACTCACGGCCATGAAGTCTGGTGGGCAAAAGTCTT
>CAZMBG010000026.1:0-11703 GCA_964564615.1 uncultured Candidatus Planktophila sp. | reverse complement strand
TGCTAGAACTTAAGAAATCAGATAATCCTGATTTAGCAGGTGGACACAAATATATCGATAGTCCGCGTCACACCAATTACATCGAAGTCGAGACTTATATGAATTACCTCGCCATTCTGCGCGACCGTTTTGATTGGCCAGATGTCACCGAAGAGAGCTATAAAGAACTTATTCGATAAGTTCCCACACTCCATTTACTTCACGAGCAATTCCGCGTTTTTCAAGTTCGCGCAAATAACGCTTATGTCCGCGTTCACCCTTGCCAACAAAGAGCGGCATGAGTTTGGGAAGCTGGCTCGGAAATAGCATGGCCACTCGCACAAGCCATGACTCGCTGGGCTTGGGATATACCTCAAATTTTGGTTTATCTAACATTTTCTTAAATGCTTTAACAACATCCTCGGTCTTCTGAGGTGGATCCATAAATTGAAGAGAGTTTCCACCTTCCACTGCTTCGCGCTGCAACATAGGTGTATCTGTTGCTGAAGGCAAGATAGATCCGGCAATGATTCCTTTGGCCTTTAAATCTAGGCTCATAGAGAGCATTGCTCCTCTTAGTCCAAATTTCGATGTCGTGTAGAGAGGCGTTTCTCCTAACGGGAAAATTCCACCTAAGGAAACAGTTGTGATAATTCGCGGATCGGTAGATTTCTTTAGTAAGTCAATACAACTTCTAATGATTACCAACGGTGATCGCAAATTGATGTCGAGTTCATATTCAATAGATTCAATAGAACGCACATCAAATCTATCTGTCGTTGTAATTGCCGCATTAGGAATGAGCACATCAATTCGGCCGTATGTAGTTTCAATCTCGGAAATTGCCTGAGAAATTGCTGAGCGGTCGGTAAGGTCAAGTGCGATAGCAAGGTGGTTTTTACCGGAAAGTGAATTGATTACGGCATCGAGTTTTGCTTTGCTGATATCGAGTAATACCAATATTGCGCCTTTGGCGGAAAAATCTCGCGCTAGATGTGATCCAATTCCGCCTGCTCCACCGGTAATTACAATAACCTTGTCGCGATATTCATAACCCATAGCGATGAGGGTACCTTAATGAATGAGATAATAGCGTTATGGATTCGCTCTTCTATTCAATATCTGGATTGCCAGTACATGCCCTCATCGTCCACTTTGCAGTGGTTCTTTTACCCCTCTCCTGTATGGCATTAGTTATCTCTATTTACATGCCGAAATTTAAGAGTAAGTACGCACTTGCATCGGTTGTCGGAATCATCATAGGAATGGGATCTGCGTTCATTGCAAAGCAATCCGGTGAGGCGCTTGCAGCCAAGATTGGAAATCCAGTAGAGCACTCAAAGTTAGGAAATATCTTGCCACTTTTCGCATTTGTACTCGCGTGCGCCGCTGTTCTTTGGTTTAAATCCAGTAAAGGAAAGGCAGCACGTTCGGTGACGCCACTTGGCCACACAACAGCCTTACTCTCGCTTGCTGTCATGGCCCTTACCTTTCTGGTTGGGCACACTGGTGCTCAAGCCGTGTGGCAAGGACGTTTGCCAGACGCTAAGAAAGCATCGGCAACTCCCACGCCATCTGCCACAAAATCAACTGCCGCAAAGCGGACTACGTACACAATGGCAGATATCAAGAAACACTCAAAGTCGACCTCGTGTTGGTCTGCTATTAATGGAAACGTTTACGATTTAACAAAGTGGATCAACCGCCATCCTGGTGGCTCGTCAGTAATTATCTCCCTCTGCGGAAAAGATGGTTCATCGATGTTTAATGGCCAGCATGGAGGCCAAGCTCGACCAGTAAGCGAACTCACTGGTTTTAAGATTGGAAAGCTCGGCTAATATTCTGGTGTGACTATCAAGTGGAACTCGCGTAAGAGTTCGCAGTGCATCATTGTGCCGAGCGATCTTGATCATAAATATTCGCGCGGGACACTCGGTGTCATCACCGGATCAGCTCAGTATCCAGGTGCTGCGGTGCTCACGACTTCTGCAGCGTGTGCCACCGGTTTAGGTGCGCTTCGCTTCCATAGCAATTCAGGTTTAGCACATTTGGTTTTACATCAACGGCCTGAAGTCATAGTTCAACCAGGTCCAGTCACAGCCTGGTTGGCAGGTTCTGGAATTTCTCGAAAAAAATATAGCGATGCCACAACGTGGCTTCGTCATCGTTGGTTTACGCTTCTCGAAAAACAGAGTGTGCCGACAGTACTTGATGCAGGTGCCCTTTACTTGGCGGGTTCACTCGAACAACCCACTTTGATTACACCTCATGCAGGAGAACTTGCTCAATTATTGAGCGACCGCGGAATATTAGTGAGCCCAGAGTTAATTGAATCCGATCCACGTACCTGGGTTGAAAAGGCGTCAAATACTCTTGGCGTCACAGTATTACTCAAAGGCTCAATCACATATGTTGCCCAAGACGACTATGTCATTGAACTCCCTCGCGCAACTCCATATTTAGCAACTGCCGGTTCGGGCGATGTATTGGCGGGAATTATTGGTGCACTCGTAGCCACCAACTACATTGAAATTCTTAACTCACCAACACGACTTGCAGATGTCGCTGCCACCGGTGCATTTATTCATGCACAAGCAGCGGATCAAGGTGGACCTATATCTGCCAGTTCGCTTATCGAAGCGATTCCGACTGTCGTGGCAAAGCTCGCCTCGTAACCTCACAACAAGTACACAACTTGCCTGATTAACTCACTTTAAATACACGCTTTTCTTTTTGCGCTCCCGTTTACCAAGCCATCACATCACACTAGGCTCTATGACAACTATTGACACTCAGAGTGAGAATGCTCTTTCTTCATCCACAGCAACCCGCGCAATCGTCATAGATTGCAATCGTTTTGAACTTGCAACTCTTGCTGCATCACTTCGAATTCACGGAATTGATGTTGTGGGGGAAGCTTTTGATAGCCGAAGTGCCACTCAACTCTTTCGCACCGTGCATCCCGATGTAGTGGTTGTGAGTTTTCAAGGATGTGATGACTCAATCATTAATGCCACTCAAGTTTTTCGAGATGCTGACGCCAAGGTCGGAATAGTCTTGCTCTCCCCTAGTTCAGATCTTCGGGTATTTGGATTTAGCGAGGACGATTTACCTCGAGGAACTCAGATAATTCAGCGAACAGCACTTCGAGAGCTCGATCAACTCAATGTAGCAATTGAAGCTTCGCGAACATCTGAGGCAACCACTCAATGGACCTTTGCTCAATTTGAAGAAGGGCTGCAATCGCTCACCGATATACAAGTTGAGACGCTGCGACTCTTGGCACAAGGGTTCAGCAATGGTGACATCGCAAAGACGCGTTATGTCAGCGAAAAATCGGTAGAGCAGACCATTGGAAGAATTGCTTCACATCTCCGTATTACCCACGAACAAGGTAGAAATCTCAGAGTAATTTTGGCTTCAGAGTTCTTTCGCTGGATAGGCGCACCAAAGCCTCATATTTCAAAGTAGTTCTCCTGTAATCTCTGCCATGTGTCCGACGAGCTCACCATCTCAGATTTCCGTAATCACTGGAATGAGATCCTCGACCATCTCGAACGCGAAAATCGAGTTGCTTGGCTCGCTTTTTTCGATGCTCGACTGGAAGCATTCTCCAATGGGCGATTGACTTTAGATTTCTCGGATCCATCAAAGCTCGGCGCTGGACACGACTATCACGATGCCCGAATTCGCCTGGCACCTAAGTTGGTAGGCGCAATTTACGATGTCTTAAAAGTTAACGTCGTCATTGTCGAAAAACGTTAACCATGAAGCGCTTCTTAGCTGCGATATCAGCATCGCTTCTTCTCTCCATTTCATTGAGCACCACGCCTGCGGGCGCCGAACTCCTCCTTGCTGGCCCAGGCGGTCGAATTCATGGTGCAGATATCAGCCGATGGAATCACCCCAACGATAAGGGCATTAATTTTTCAAAGATGTCCAAAGCGGGGATTAGGTTTGTCATGATTAAAGCCTCCGACTCACGAGATGATGCCGATCAATTAGCTAGAAAATATGTCAGAGCTGATCGCTCTGGCGCTCAAGCGGCCGGTATCTACACTGGCTTCTACCACTACGCCATACTGCCAAGCGTTACAGATACAGATGCAATTATGAAAGATGCGAAAGTGCAAGCACAAAAAGCAATTTGGCGGTTATCTTCATTAGGTGGTTACAACTCTATGGATTTGCCGTACGCTCTCGATTTAGAAAATAACTGTACAGAACTCAGAGCTAACAAAACGTGTGCTAAACGAGCTAGTCGTGCTGCAGTAACTTTATGGGCAAAAACATTCTTGGCTACGCTTAAGAATGAAACGGGTCGCACTCCTATCCTGTATTCGTACCCAGTATTTCTCGAGAATTCGATGCAGCGAGATAGCGCGCTTGCGCAATACCCACTTTGGCTAGCGCAATATGCAATTAATCCCGCTGTTGCAGGTGCTCAGCCTGGCTCGAAAAAAGTTGGATGTTATGTGCATTCCTGGACTACCTCACGATGCACATCTAATTGGCAAGTCTGGCAGTACACCTCTTGCGGAATCGCTCCGAAGTACGGAGTTCCAGGTAGTCGATTAGACCTTAATGTCTACAGAGGAGATGAGAATGAGTTTAGGGCACTAGCAACTGGCACATGGGTGCCTGGTGTAGAAGATCAGATGCCCCATAACGAAACTTCCACTCTCATTCTGAATTCACAATCTGCAAGTACGACGGATAAGTATGTTTTATTTAACGTTGATGTTCTACGCCCGGATAGTTCTGCCGTTGTGACTGGTGATGTGAAATTTTATGCCACCAATAACGCAGTAACTTTGACATTCAAACAAACTGTTAATCGCCTTACAAGTGGCACTTGGAAAGTCGCGCTATCCAATGTTCCTGCTGGTACCTGGAATGGTCGAATCCAATTTAGCGATATCTCAGAGACTCATGCCAAGGTATCGATTCCGGTAACTTTCACGGTGGAGCAGGGAGTTGACCCATCTCCGACGCCAACTCCAACGCGAAAGCCGACTCCTCGACCAAGTACCAACGCCTGCAAGAATCAGATTAAGAATTAATGAGCGCTTCGAGCGCCTGACGTTCTGCCTCGGCAAGCTTCTGATATTCAGAAATCGATGCTTTCTTTTCGCGAACTCCCCAACCAAGTACAGGAGCAATCAGATCTGCGACAGGTGCTGCTAAGTGCAGCGCATATTCTGGCGCTTCAAATGCCAATCGAGTGCGACGCGAGAGCACATCATCTACTGACATCGCACCTTCATACATTGCGGCATAGACAATCTCGGCTTTGAGGTAGTTGAGGGTGGGATCGAGCAGTTGGCTCAATTTCTTATCTTTCGAAACCAACTCGAGAATTTCGCTGATCATTGATCCGTAACGATTGAGGAGATGAGTGACGATTTTTTCATCAATTCCGTATTGTGATGCAATGAGAGCTGTTTGCTGCGCTAGAGCGAAATAGCCATCTGCGCCAACTAATGGCAACTTCTCTGTTACAGAATCATTTACTTTTCGCCGTAAATCATAAACCGCCTTATCAATTGCATCTTTACCCATCACACGATATGTGGTGTATTTTCCGCCGGCGATTGAGATGAAGCCTGGCACTGGACGGTCAACGGTATGTTCGCGCGATAACTTAGTGGTTGTGGAGTCTTTCGCATTTGAGACGAGCGGACGAAGTCCAGCGTAAACACCTATGACATCTTCTCGTTTTAATTGTGGATCAAGTACACGATTGGCTTGATCGAGAATGTATTGAACATCCTCTTCAGTGGCGTGCGGATGGACACGATCTCCTGTATATGGCGTATCAGTTGTTCCGACAATCCACTTATCTCCCCAAGGAATGAGAAAGAGAACCGAAACCGCAGTCTTGAGGATAATTCCAGTATCGGCCTTAATTGCATCGCCTGGCAGGGTGATATGTACGCCCTTTGACATGGTGACTGAGTAGCCAGGCTTTATTCCAAAGAGTTCATGTAGTTGGTCACTCCAAATTCCGGCGCACATCACGGTGGCTTTGGCCTTGACTTTAATCTTCTTGCCTGAGACTCCGTCGACAACTGTTGCTCCAACAACTTTCTTACCATCACGAATCAGCGAGTCAACTGATGTATACGTGGCAATGACTGCGCCATGGCGCAACGCAGTACGGGCAACTGTCAGGGTATGTCGGGCATCATCTACCTGAGCATCAAAATACTTAATGGCACCCGTTACTAAATCTTGGCGCAATGAAGGTGCACTTGTCTCCAAACCTTTTTGCGAGAGATGCTTGTGCCACGGTAGTGCACGCTTGAATCCGCGTAGAACATCGTAGAGCGCTAAACCAGCTCCTACGTAGGCGCGATCTTTGGCCTTTTCATGAAGTGGATAGAGAAAACTTACTGGCTTAACGAGATGAGGTGCAGTCGACGAGACCATTAATTCGCGTTCATGTAGCGCCTCGCGCACCAATTTGAAATCGTATTGTTCGAGATAGCGAAGTCCACCGTGAATCAACTTGCTAGATCTCGATGATGTTCCGGATGCGATGTCACGGGCTTCAACCAGAGCAACCTTTAATCCTCGCGAGGCGGCATCCAGGGCAGCGCCTACACCTGTGACTCCTCCGCCAATAACTAAGATGTCAAACTCTTCTTTACCGAGCGAAATTAACGCTGCATCTCGTTGTTCGGGATTGAGAGTTGATGTGAACATCTATTGGCTACCGATTTCTAAGTCTGTTGAGTAGGCTTAAGTTTATGGCATATGTCGGAAGTTTGGACCAAGGAACAAGTAGTACCCGATTCATGATCTTTGACGATCAAGGACGAGTTGTAGGTCAACACCAACTAGAACATACCCAAATCTTGCCCGAAGCCGGTTGGGTTGAGCATGACGCAGCGCAGATATGGGAGCGAACCCAGGAGGTCATTACTGGAGCTCTCAAACAGGCGAACATTCTGGGCTCTGATTTGGCAGCAATTGGAATTACCAATCAACGAGAAACCACTGTTGCCTGGGATGCCAACACGGGACGGCCTTTACATAACGCCATAGTGTGGCAAGACACTCGAACTGCAGATTATTTAGCTTCGCTATCAGCGCATCATTCAACTATCACTCATAAGAGCGGACTTCCGGTCGCTCCGTATTTTGCCGGAAGCAAGATGAATTGGTTAATCACCCACTCTCAGCCAGTGCGTGATGCTATTGATGCGGGATCAGCTCGTTTTGGCACCATCGATTCTTGGATCCTCTGGAATTTGTCGGGCGGAACACAAGGTGGTGTTCATATCACCGATGTTACAAATGCTAGCCGCACCTTATTAATGAATCTTGAAACCTTGGATTGGGATGATGAATTACTATCAATCTTTGAGATTCCACGCGCTGTACTTCCAACAATTAAATCTTCTTCCGAAGTCTATGCTCACTCCAACCCACATGGTCCATTAGGTGCAGCAGTTCCAATTGCGGGAATCCTCGGTGACCAACAAGCGGCTATGGTAGGACAGGTGTGCTTTGACCGCGGAGAGTCTAAAACCACTTATGGCACAGGAAATTTTGCGCTCCTAAATACCGGCACCGACATTGTTCGATCCAAGAATGGTTTGCTCACCACCGTCTGTTATAAATTTGGTGGCCAACCGGCGAGATATGCCTTAGAGGGTTCGGTCGCAGTCACCGGGTCTGCAATTCAGTGGTTACGTGATCAACTTGGAATTATTACCTCGGCTGCAGATACTGAAGCCCTGGCATCATCGGTAACCGATACCGCTGGCGTCTACTTTGTCCCAGCGTTCTCAGGACTCTTTGCGCCATATTGGCGCACCGATGCGCGCGGAGTAATCGTGGGCCTCACTCGTGCTGCAACTAAGGCGCACCTTGCCCGTGCTGCGCTGGAAGCAATTTGTTATCAGACCCGCGATGTCATGGATGCGATGGTTGCCGATAGCGGTGTACCGATGAATGAGATGCGCGTTGATGGAGGAATTACTGCAAATTCCTTATGTATGCAGATGCAAGCTGACATCATGGGAATTGATATCACTCGACCGCTCATCACTGAGACAACTGCCCTCGGTGCTGCATATGCCGCTGGATTAGCTGTCGGAGTTTGGACCACAACCGATGAATTGAAGAAGCAATGGCAACAATCTCGCCGTTGGAACCCAACATCAAGCGAAGAAGATCGCGCAGCCGGCTATGCCGGTTGGAAGAAAGCGATTGAACGCACCCTGAACTGGGCTTAAGGGCGATAAAGTTCTACTCCTATGAGCGAGATTATTGAAATCAAGGAACTTTCATCGGGAGTCGTACGGACAGACCGTCGCATGAATGATGGCCGCACCATTCGTTATTACGACACCGCTGGCCAATCTCGCACTGCTGTAGATGGACGTGAAGCTGAAGACCAACCGCTCATCGGCGAACTTCGACTTGATCCGCTTGTCAATGAATGGGTGGCGATGGCGGCTCATCGCCAAGGTCGCATCTTCTTGCCTCCGAAAGAGTTATGCCCGCTCTGCCCAACCACCGGCGAGCTCTTAACTGAAATTCCTGAAGCCGATTACGAAGTAGTCGTCTTTGATAATCGCTCCCCATCACTTCGCCCACCTGTTGGAGATTTTGCGCTGCCAGATATTGTCGGTGCTGATACCGATGAGGGTGTTGCCGCCGGTAAGTGTGAAGTTATTTGTTTTACCGGCGATCACGGTGGCTCATTTAAGACCCTCTCGCCTCAGCGCGTGCGCACTTTGCTAGAGGCTTGGCGTGATCGCACTGCCGAACTTTCTACCCTGCCTTACATCGAACATATCGCGCCATTTGAAAATCGTGGTGAAGAGATTGGCGTTACTCTGGCGCACCCACATGGACAAATTTATGCTTACTCATATCTTCCACCTCGTGTAACTAAGATGTTGGCAGTTGCGCGCGAACATTTTGAGAAGACTGGCCATATTCTCTTCGACGATGTGGTTGCACGCGAGCTTCGCGAAGGCGTACGTGTCATTGCTAAGAATGAGCATTGGGTTGCCTACACGCCGTATGCGTCTCGTTATCCATTTGAAATTCACGTTGCACCTCTTCAACCAGTTGCAGATTTAACTGAGCTCTCTCCAGCAGCGTGTGATTCATTCCCACCCATTGCTCTTGAAGTTATGAAACGTCTTGATGGTGTCTTCGAAATGGATATGGCTTATATAGCCGCTTGGCATCAGGCTCCGGTCCGACAAGGGCGAGATTTACTTCGACTTCACTGGCAAATTACATCTGTTCGTCGTGCGCCTGGAAAATTGAAATACCTTGCTGGTTCTGAATCAGCAATGGGTGCATTTATTATGGATATGAAGCCAGAACAATCTGCCCAACAATTGAAAGATGTAAAGATTTAATGTCATTGGAGATAACTTTCCACGAACTCTTTGGCCACGCTCCACAAGTAATTGCAGAAGCGCCGGGTCGAGTTAATTTAATCGGCGAACATATTGATTACAGCGAAGGTTTCGTCCTCCCTTTTGCGATAGCAGATCGCACATTTGCGCTGATTGCCAAGAACGGCACTTCTTCCGTTCGAATTGCATCGCAACAGCGCAAAAATCGAATCTTTACAATTGAAATTAGCGATATTCACCCTGGCAGCGCGGGCGATTGGGAAAAATATGTGCTTGGAGTTATTTGGACACTCGGCATCTCTGAAGGCATAGATATTCTCGTCGATGGCCACGTGCCTGGTGGAGCCGGACTCTCATCGTCAGCTGCCCTGGAATGTTCTGTTGCCGTTGGTCTCAATGCTCTATTTGGTTTAAATAAGACGCTTGAGGATTTGGCGCGTGCTACCCAAAAGGCAGAGAACGATTACGTTGGAATGCCGTGCGGAATTATGGATCAATCTGTTTCACTGATGGGTCGAGAAGGCGCGGCGCTTCTTCTTGATTGTCGTGACCTCTCCACTGAATCTGTGCCTTTTAACGTTGCATCGGCAGGTTTAGAACTCCTCATTATTGATACTCAGGCTCACCATGCTCTAGTAGATGGTGGATATGCAGAACGCCGAGCATCGTGCGAAGCAGTTGCTGCGCAATTTGAGATACCTTCAATGCGCCACCTCACAATCGAGTATCTCCAATCCCATAAAGCCGAAATCTCTGAAGTCGAATACAAGCGGGCTCGCCATGCAGTTACTGAAATAGCCCGAGTATTGGCAGCAGTTACAGCGCTCAAGAATTCAGATTGGCTCACTTTAGGTTCGCTTATCACCGCTTCCCACATCAGTCTTCGCGACGACTACACCGTCTCTTGCCCTGAACTTGATGTTGCAGTCGAAGCCGCACTTGCCGCTGGTGCACTTGGATCGCGAATGGTCGGTGGTGGCTTTGGCGGTAGCGCCATCGCACTGATACCAGCCAATCAGATTGACAATGTGAAAGAGGCGATTAAAAACGCATATGCAGCTCGTGGATTTAAACCACCGCGTTTCTTTACCTCGCTACCAAGTGCAGGCGCTTCCGCAAGATTCCTTAGCTAGTGCTGCTTGGAGCGCTGCCTAAGGTGAGCGTATAACTCTTGCTTCCACCACTCGGTAAATCTACTGTGACAGTCACTGTCGATCCCGGTGCATATGAGCGAATTTTGACGATAGCCGCTTCAGTGGTTGGAATTTTTACTCCATCTATTTGACGAATAATCGCTCCAACCGGGATTCCTGCCTTATCGGCAGCTTCACCGACGCTTAACCTTGAAATTCTCGCTCCGATTCCAGTGTAGGTGGTATCGAAATAAACGCCCAATACTGGACGAGTTGATTTTCCAGTTGCAATAATTTCGTCAATTACGCGCTTAGCTTCATTAATTGGTATTGAAAAGCCTAATCCGATATTTCCACTGGTACTTCCGGAAGAAATGGTTGCAATAGCGGAGTTAACTCCGATGAGTCGTCCTTGCGAATCAACCAGCGCGCCGCCTGAATTGCCTGGATTAATTGCGGCATCAGTTTGAATTGCATTGACATACGATTGAGAATCTGTCGTGCCTGTAGTCACAGGACGATTGAGCGCAGAGATGATGCCGCTTGTAACAGTGCTGGCTAGGCCCAATGGTGAACCAATAGCAATAACTGGATCGCCCACACTAATTTGCGAAGAATCTCCAACTTGAATCATTGGAAGATTTCCAAAGTTGATTTTAAGAACTGCTAAATCATAATTTGCATCTCGTCCGACAATCGTCGCCCTATAGGTATCGCCGTTGGAAAGTTCAACGGTAATTGTGCCTGACTGCGCAGCATCGGCTACCACGTGGTTATTGGTAACTATCCAAGAAGTAGTGGCATTGGTTTTATAAATTGAACCTGATCCCGTTCCGCCGCCCACAGTGGTGACGACTTTGATGGAAACGACAGATGGGGTTACGAGTGAGGCTATGGTCTTGGCATCAATTCCACTGGCGCCAGCACTGACAGTAATTGGGGTGCGATTGGTGGAACAAGTACCGTTATTTGAAAGATAGAGAACCTTGGTGGCTTTATCGGCACACGCTGTGAAGGTGGTTGAAGAGGTATTAGCCGCTGTTGCGACGGTGCCAGCAAGGGCGACACCTGCGGTAAATGCAGCGACGGTCTTAAGGGCGGTCCACTGAATTTTCATAGGTGAAATAGTGCCGAAAAATGCTGAGATTTTCCTGTTATAAATGTAAAGAGATCTTGAGAGGCTCCCTGACTTGGATTCGAAC
>CAZMBG010000025.1:0-11941 GCA_964564615.1 uncultured Candidatus Planktophila sp. | reverse complement strand
CGACCTTTGACAGGTCAAATCGGCTAGATTGCTTAGCTTTCGCTGCACGTCCAGGGTGAGTTTTACGCTCAAACTGTGCGCTTCGCAGCAGGGTCGCAACTATAGAGGGGTGGTTTCCAGAGGTCAAATTGAGGTCCAATCACAGCCTGTGAATTAGGACACCGATAGCAAAAAAGCGAAAAAGGCCGAAAAACCATTGATTTATAAGGGTTTTTCGGCCTTTTTGGAAAATCTAGCTTAATTCAATTGCGGCAAGATCGCGCTTTCCTTTTCGCAAAATTGCATATTTTCCGCATAAAAAGTGGGATTTTTCGAGCCGGAAGTCCTCTGAAGGAACCTTTTCATTATTGAGGTAGGCGCCGCCTTCTTTCACAATGCGACGGGCCGCTGACTTTGAATCAACTACTCCCGACTCAGCTAGTAAATCTACCCAGGTAGGAATTTCCTCACCCATCTTTACCGTCACTCTGGGTAGTTCTGCAATTGCTGAAGCAAGGGTTGCTTCATCCAGTTCAGCGAGCTCTGCCTGGCCAAAGAGTGCGCGCGCAGCGCTTTCAACTCTCTGTGCAATTTCAGGTGAATGTACAAGAGAAGTTAGTTCGCGAGCTAATTCCCGATGCGCTTCCCGAGCACCAGGATTTTCGCTATGGCGAGCCGCAAGAGCTTCAATCTCGTCGCGTGTTTTAAATGAAAAGACTTTGAGGAAGTTGATTACATCTGCATCATCAGAGTTGAGCCAGTATTGGAAGAATGCATAAGGAGATGTCATCTCAGGATCAAGCCATACTGCTCCCCCGGCAGTCTTTCCAAATTTTGTTCCGTCAGCTTTAGTTAAGAGTGGAATAGTGAGCGCGTGTGCACTTCCACTTTCAACACGACGAATTAGATCTAGTCCAGCTGTGATATTTCCCCACTGATCTGATCCACCTAATTGCAATGTGCAGTTATAGCGCTTATAGAGCTCGAGATAATCCATGGCTTGCAAAACTTGATAAGAGAATTCAGTATATGAAATGCCATCCTTATTGAGACGAGAAGAAACCGCCTCTTTATTAAGCATTTGATTGACAGAGAAGTGCTTGCCGATATCGCGTAAGAAATCAATCGCCGACAACGGCGCTGTCCAATCAAGATTATTCACCATACGTGCTGGATTGACGGAAGTGTCGAAGTCCATAAACTTTGATAATTGGCCTTTAATGCGATTGACCCATTGCTCGACAATCTCAGTGGTGTTAAGTGATCGCTCCTCATTCTTTCCAGAAGGATCACCTACCAAACCAGTTGCTCCACCTACCAAAGGCAAAGGATGATGACCAGCGAGCTGAAAACGACGCAGTACGAATAGAACGACCAGGTTGCCCACGTGAATACTAGGTGCAGTTGGATCAAATCCGATATAGAGAGTAATTGGCTTCTTGAGCGCCTCCCGTAGCTCTTTCTCATCAGTTGTTTGAGCAACCAAGCCACGCCATTTCAGGTCATCAAGAAGATCAATATTTGTACTCATCACTCCCCCATCATCGCAGCAAAGGCTGCTATCTGGTCGTCAAATTTCTTCGTTAATGTTTGCACTTCAACCTTCAGATCGGTTATTTGGATCTCAAATGATTGCGGAGAAGTTCCGCCCCGAGTAACACGCGAAGCAAGTGCACCATGCACAGTCAAAACATCTCGTACATCAGACGAGAGCTGAGGGTGAATTGAGAGAAACTCCTCGTCGCTCAATTGATGAAGCTGTCGCCCAGAACGTTCGCAGAGGGCAACACACTTTCCAGCCGCTTCGTGTGCGTGAGCAAAAGGAACGCTCTTACGAACAAGATAGTCAGCAATTTCGGTAGCAAGTGAAAATCCGAGCGGTGCTGCGAGCGCCATTCTTTCTCGATCAAATTCGGTAGTGGCAACCATTCCAGCGACAGCTGGCAATACCAAAAGGACAGTATCTATCGAATCAAAGAGTGGTTCTTTATCTTCTTGAAGATCACGGTTGTATGCGAATGGAAGTCCTTTGAGCATTGCAAGTACTGAAGTGAGATTACCGATTAGACGACCAGCTTTACCGCGAGCAAGTTCTGCCATATCTGGATTCTTCTTCTGCGGCATAATCGACGATCCCGTTGAGTATGCATCAGCAACTTTTGCCCAACCAAATTCAGTCGTTGCCCAGAGGCACCACTCTTCGCCAATCCGTGACAAATGGCTGCCTACCATCGCAAGAATGAAGAGCGCCTCAGCAACAAAGTCACGATCAGAAACACCATCGATAGAGTTTGCGGCACTCGCTTGAAAACCTAAATCTTTAGCAGTTTTTTCAGGAGCGAGTGGAAGTGATGAACCAGCCAGTGCCCCGCTACCTAATGGGCTTATAGCGCTTCGATTGAGCCAATCGTTGATACGATCAAGATCGCGAGCGAATGCATGTGCGTGTTTTGCAATCTCGTGTCCAAAGAGAACTGGTTGAGCATGCTGCATATGAGTAAATCCGGGAGCTGGCGCATCTCGATATTCTTCAGCTTTAGCAATCAATGCCGCTTGTAACTCAATAATTGCCTTACCAATTGTGAGCATATGATCGATTGCGTAAAGTCTGAGATCGGTTGCGACCTGATCGTTGCGAGAACGACCTGCTCGGAGCGAACCACCAATTGCCCCCAGTTTTTCCGTCAATCCCCGTTCAAGGGCTGAATGAACATCTTCGTCATCTGCTTGAGGCTGGAAGCGACCATCTGCAACTTCTGCAATCAACTCCTTCAGGCCGCCGCGAATCTGCTCGCTTGTGTAATTATCTAGCAATCCGCTGCTTTGTAAAACAGCGAGGTGTGCAAGAGAGGAACGCAAGTCATACTGGGCAAGGCGCCAGTCAAAATGCACGCTACGCGATAGCGCAAAGACCGCCTCCGCTGGGCTATCCGAAAAACGCCCACCCCATAAAGCCATTATTTTCTCCTTCCAAAAGCGGCCAATTCTTTCGCAAGGGCGGCGCCGCCGCTCGCTTTTCGCGATACAACGAGGACCGTGTCGTCACCTGCAATTGTTCCAATAATCTCCTTATTTCCAGAACGATCGAGCGCGCTGGCAAGCAACTGAGCTCCTCCTGGCGGAGTGCGGATTACTGCGAGATTGCCACTTCCTTCAACCTTCAAAATTAACTCAGAAGGCATAGGCACTGAATTTGCGATAGCAACGTCTTCGCTATCGCCCAGTAGATAGGTCAATTTTCCATCGCTACTGCGACCTCGAATTGCACCGATTTCCTCCAAATCTCGACTCGCGGTTGCTTGCGTCACGCTAAATCCGGCACGCTTTAACTCTTTTACCAAATCACTTTGGGAATGAATCTTTCCGGCTTTGATGAGAGAAACAGCCTTTGCTCTACGTGAAACAACCTGACTCATGCTGGCACCTCTGCATCCGCGATTGACTTCTTAAAGAGCTTTAAAAACTTTGCAATTTGAGCATCGGTAACGTTGAGAGGTGGCGCAATGCGAATGGTATTTTCGGAATTTCCATTGACCAGCAAACCGTTTTCAAGACACTTTTGTGCAACCAACTTAGCAATTGGTTTTGCAAAGTCGATGCCGATCAGAAGGCCAGCACCTCGAACTTCCGATACTCCCGGAATGGTTGCAAGTTCTGCTCGTAATTCGACTCCAGCCTCGGCAACCTTAGCGAGCAAATCATTTTTCTCAATCACATCTATAACGGCAAGTGCAGCAGCTGTTGCCACAGGATTACCACCGAAAGTTGTGCCGTGATCTCCCGGTTGGAAGAGATTGGCAGCTCTTCCGATAGCGATCATGGCACCGAGCGGTAATCCTCCACCAAGACCTTTTGCCAGGGTAATGACATCTGGTTTTATACCTGAGTATTCATATCCAAACCAATCGCCGGTTCGACCCATACCTGTTTGAACACAATCGAAAACAAGTAAAGCGCCTTTTGAATCACAGAGTTCACGTAAATTCTCTAAATAATCTGGCGGCGGAACTATGACGCCAGATTCACCCATAATCGGTTCAACGATGACCATGGCGGTTTTACCATTTACTTTTTTTCGCATGGCGGCGATATCACCATACGGAACATGAGATACGTGCTTCACAAGCGGTTTAAAAGGTGCAGTTTTCGATGGTTGGCCTGTAAGCGAGAGCGCCCCCATGGTTCTGCCATGGAAAGCTCTCTCGGTCGCGACAACTCTCGTGCGTCCCGTGCGTCGAGATAATTTGAGGGCAGCTTCATTGGCCTCGGCACCTGAATTGCAGAAGAAGACTCGTGCGCTTTTCTCGCCCGTCATAAGTTGCAATCTTTCAGCTAATCGCAAGACATTTGGATGGGCGTAGAAATTGCTGACATGTCCTAGCGTTCTAATTTGATTCGAAACCGCTTTCACAATCGCTGGATGGGCATGGCCCAAAATATTAGTTGCTATTCCGGCGAGAAAATCAAGGTACTGCTTGCCGTCTGAACCAACAACCAACGCACCTTTACCAGAAACAAGTTCGAGCGTTGGAGTTCCATAATTGCCTTGCAACGCCTCATTCCATCTCTTCATCGAATCACCTTTGTTCCACCTCTGCCTATGAGTGCATCAGAAAATGCTGTGCTGCTTCGTCCATCGATAATGCGAACGCTTTTGGCACCCGCGGCAATTGCATCAAGAGCTGATTGGACTTTTGGCGCCATACCATCTGTGAAATCGTTCTTCATCGCATCCAACTCTGTCGAACGTATCTCAGATATTAGAGAGGAAGGATCTGGCCATTTCCGATATATGCCGGCCACATCAGTCATAATGATTAACTCATCAGCGTTGAGTGCTCCGGCAATTGCAGCTGCTGCAATATCAGCATTGACATTGAGACCTGCGCCGGTACCGATCTCTTCTGCGATTGGAGATACCACTGGGACTCGTCCTGCATCGATGATTGCACGTATGTGAGATACATCTGCAGCTTGAACCGTACCCACCATTCCTAGATCCGCTCTCGTTCCATCTACTAAGTGTTGTTGTTTACGCGCACTTAAAATCCGAGAGCGACCCGAAATGGATTGGGCTGGTATTCCATTTTCCGTAAGCGATTGCGCAACAGCGGGGCCTACTTCATGTGTCAGTACCCGCTCCACAATTGCAAAGATTTCCGGAGTAGTGACTCGAAATCCACCCACAAACGTTGATTGGATATGAGCCGCGTCAAGCGCAGCGTTTATTTGTGGGCCTCCCCCATGAACTACAACTACTTTATGTCCAAGGGCTTGCGCAGAAGTTATGGCGGCAGCAAATACTCCATCTTCATCAGTCATCGCGTGCCCACCAAACTTAACAACAAGAGTACTCATGTGGAATAAGCCGAATTTTCGTGAACATAATCGTGTGAAAGATCATTCGTTCGCACAGTTGCGCTGTGGCTTCCAACTTTAAGATTAATCTCGATAGTGACTAAACGCGAATCAAAGTTAACAAGTGCTTTATCTTCGTAGGGCGCACTGTTCTGTGCAACTTTAATACCGTTGAGCGTGACATCAATAGTCAAAGGGTCCATTTGCGCGGGAGCCGTCCCAACTGCAGCTAAGACTCTGCCCCAATTTGGATCTGCTCCAAATATTGCACACTTTAATAGATTGTTGCGTGCACAAGCTCGCGCGACCTCAACCGCATCGCCTTCGCTGGCTGCTCCTGACACGGTAATGGCTACACTCTTTGTTGAACCCTCGGCATCCTCAATAAGTTGAGCTGCAAGTGAAGCGCAGACTTCAGTTAGAAGATCCTCCAGCTGAAGCGAAGTTAATGAAACTCCCGATGCGCCAGATCCCATTAAAAGCACGGTGTCATTTGTTGAGGTACAACCATCTGAATCTATTCGGTTATAGGTGCGATCACAAACCCGCGAAAATACTTCTTGTGAATTCTCAGGAAGACGGGCATCGGTCATCACGACAGAGAGCATTGTTGCGAGGGCTGGCGCAAGCATTCCCGCACCTTTTGCTACACCCGTAACCATCACTCCATTACTGTGCGCAACAGCAATTTTAGGTACAGAGTCGGTGGTCATAATCGATCGCGCTACATCTTCGAGAGATTCACGATGCATTGAGCTACTGAGTAAACCTATTCCCTTTTCTATCTTCTCCATAGGTAACCGCTCGCCAATTAATCCAGTTGAGCAGACAACAACTTCACCAGAAGAGATACCTAATTCGAGCCCAACTAATTCAGCAGTTTTATGGGTATCGGCAAATCCATCTGGGCCAGTACACGCATTAGCCCCTCCGGAGTTAAGAATAGCCGCACGAACAATGCCGCCTTTTGTTACTTCGCGAGACCATATGACTGGAGCTGCAACAACTTTATTACTCGTATAGACGGCCGCCGCGGCGAATTCTGGTCCTTCATTCTCAATAAGAGTGAGATCTAGTGCGCCAGAACTCTTTAAGCCGGCCGAAATACCGGCCGCCCTAAAACCTTGCGGCAGAGAATTATTCATAATCCAAGTCCATTGCCGACTAATCCGGTGCTGGGATTGAGCCCGGCGAGAATATTGGCGTTATGAATCGCTTGCGCAGCAGCACCTTTTCCTAAATTGTCGATGGCTATTGAAATGACCAAGCGTTGCGTGTGCTCATCAAGCGCGATTTGAAGGAATGCGAAATTACTTCCTAACGTTGACGCTGTCTTCGGCATTTGGCCTTCTGGTAATAGCGAAACGAAGTGCGTATGCGAATAAAATTTTTCACATTGGTCACGAAGCTCTTGGATAGTTGTGTTTGTCGTGACTTTTGCGGTGATTGTGGCCAGAATTCCACGCGGCATCGGAGCCAGAATTGGAGTGAACGAGACCTTCACCTCGCTGCCAGAAAGTTCTGAAAGTACCTCTTCAATTTCCGGGGTGTGCTGATGAACTCCCCCGAATTTATATGAAGTCAGGGATCCAGAGACTTCGCTATTACTTAAAGAGACTTTGCTAGAGCGTCCGGCTCCGGTTGTGCCAGAGGCGGCAACAACGACAATATCTGAGGATTCGATATCTTTAATAAATGGCGCAACTCCCAATGCAATTGCAGAGGCGTAGCAGCCTGGGTTAGCAACCCGATTTACGTTCTTAATCTCATCAATCTTCCCTGGTAAATCTGTTAGACCGTAAACCCAGGTCCCTGCATGTTCACCCCCGTAGTAGCGGTTCCAAGACTGGGCTGATTTCAATCGGTAATCGGCGCCGAGATCAACGATTTTCACTGTTGCTGGAAGTTGAACGATTATCTTTGCTGACTCGCCATGTGGAAGTGCAAGAAATACCAGATCACAGTGGGCAAAGTCCTCAGGTATGAATGCGCTAAAAACTCTATTGCCATAACTCACTAGGTGAGGATGAATATCTGTTACGTATTCGCCGGCATTTGTGTGAGCCGAAATTGCGACAACTTCAAAATCTGGGTGGAGTGCCAGCAGACGCAAAAGCTCTCCCCCAGCGTAGCCGGAGCCACCAATAAGACCAACCTTCATATCTCTAGGATAGCATAAATATACAAATTTATGGATATTTATGCACTTAGATTGTTCGGAGGACAGCTCCTACTGATTTCTCAGCCTCAGCAACCGCCGCTTCACGAGCAGCTGTGACTTCTGCGCCAGTTAAGGTGCGATCTGGTGCACGGAATACCAGGGCAAAAGCGAGTGAAATTTTCCCTTCTCCAACTTTGTCGTAACGGTCAAAGAGAGTGATGGATTCTAAGAGATCACCTGCTCCGGAGCGGAGCGCTGCCTCTACATCGCCGGCCGCTACAGATGCATCAACAATAAGGGCAACATCTTGCAGCGCTGCAGGATAGGTAGTAACCGAAAACGGTTTCACTAACTGTGACTCTGGCAGCGCACTCAGACCGACGGCGAAGGCGGCAGAACGTGGTGGTAATCCATACTCGGCGACGATTCGTGGATGGAGTTCGCCAGCGTGCGCTACTGCAACGCCATTGACAAGTAGTTCAGCACAGCGACCAGGGTGCCAAGGGGCAAAATTAGAACGCTTGATACTCCAAGTGAGATTACAGAGATCGAGAATATCTGCAGCATAGGCAATTGCATCGCTCCAAGTGTATGCGCGAGCTTCACCTTGCCAATCGCTCTTTTCAACTTTGCCTGAGAGTAGACCCGCAACGTGAAAAGCTTGTGGGGGCACACTTGCGAAAATTTCTGCGATAGTGGAATCGCTTGGTCGTTGCTCAAGTTCAGGCGAGATTGCGCTCACCAACTGCTGTGAACTCCTAAATATTGAGCCCATCTCAAAAATTGCAAAGTCGCGTGCCCCACGGCTGATGTTGCGTTGCGCAACATCAATCAGGCCGGGCACAAGGTGTACTCGCATAAGTGGAAATTCTTCCGACATGGGATTTGCAATTCGGTAGGTGGCGGCGCGTTCTCCAACAAAACCCATGGCATCTATCGTCGCCTGATTAGTAAAGGGAAAAGTTTGTACTTCTGCGAGTCCGCGTGATGCCAACATAGTTGCTATTGCTCGACGTCGCTTTTGGTTTGCTGTCAGAGTTGCATGCTTAGGTCGTGGTGGCAGCAGCGATGGAATGCTGTCGTACCCTGCCATGCGGGCTACTTCTTCAGAGAAATCTGCAGGATGAAGTAAATCTGCGCGCCAGGTAGGTGGCGTTACTACAAATGTCTTCTCGTCAACGGTACAACCAACTGCTCGCAAATACTCAGCTATCTGGCTCGCTGATAACTCCAAGCCGAGTCGAGAATTGATGTACTGTGGATCGACAACCACTGGCGCAGGGAAAACAGGTGCGCCATCGACCACAGTTGCTACATGCCGCGCTGTTGAAAGTTCTTGCAGTAGCTGCACAAAGCGAGCCGAAGCACATTGAGCAAGTACGGGATCAACGCTGCGCTCAAGACGCCGAGAAGCTTCCGACGATAGTTTGTGGCGACGTGAATTTCGAGCCACCACAATTGGATTAAAGCGGACTGCCTCCACTGCAATATCAGTTGTTGTCTCAGATATCTCTGATGAAAGCCCACCCATAGTGCCGGCAAGGGCGAGCGGTTGTTTGTCATCCCACACCATTACATCATCGGGATCCAAGGTGCGCTCTTGACCATCGAGAGTTGTGAACTTCATCGATGTGCCAGCACGTTTGATAGACAAACCACCAGAAATTTTCGCTTTGTCGAAGGCATGCAACGGCTGTCCGAGTTCGAGCATTACATAATTAGTGATATCGACAACAAGTGAAATGGAGCGCATACCCATTTTTTCAATACGGCGTTGCATCCATAGTGGTGTCCGAGCCGCGTTATCGAAATGAGACAAGGTACGTAGATAGAAGACGCTTGCGGTATCTGATTCAACAATCTTTGCCGACACTCCAGAACCAGTATCAGCGAAAGTGAGGTCGCGAAGCGAATCGACTGGATCGACAAAGACGAGTGAAAGTGCTGCCGCAACTTCGCGCGCAAGACCACGAATACTGAGCGCATATCCGCGATCCGGGTTGATTGAAACATCGAGAATGTCATCAACTATCTGTAAGGATTCGATTGCATCGGCCCCGATGGTTACATCGCTCTCTGAAAAGGTCATGATGCCGGCATGGTCATCTGAGATTCCTAGTTCGCGAGCCGAACAAATCATTCCATTTGAGGTACGTCCGTAAGTTTCACGAGCTGCAATCGCAAAATTGCCGGGCAAAATAGCGCCTGGAAGTGCGACAACAACCACGTCTCCGACCGAAAAATTGGTTGCTCCGCAGATAACAAAACGGGTCTCACCTTCTCCGCAATCAAGTCCGACGTAGCGAATCGGCTTTTTAAATTCGGTAATTTCTTCTATTGAAAGCACTCTTCCAAAACGCAGTGGCCCCGTGAGCCCTTCACCTTGGTGAATGACTTCCTCAACTTCAAAGCCGACCCGGATAAGCGCGGCAGCAAGGTCTTCAGCACTCACTGAAGCTGGAATGTCTACGAATTCACGGATCCAAGAAATTGGCGCGCGCATTAGAGACCTACTCCAAATTGACGAGTGAATCGAAGATCGCCTTCGACTATGTCATGCATATCGGTGATGCCGTGGCGCACCATCAAGGTACGTTCGAGACCCATTCCGAATGCAAAACCTGAATAAATTTCAGTATCAACTCCACAGGTAGCGAGGACTTTAGGGTTGACCATTCCGCAACCACCCCATTCGATCCAGCGATTATTAAAGTAGATATCTACTTCCGCGCTTGGTTCTGTGAATGGAAAGAAAGAAGGTCGAAGCCGAGTTTTAACTTCTGGACCAAACATATGGCGAGCAAAGTTATCGAGCGTGCCCTTTAAATGCGCCATCGTGATGCCTTTATCTACGACTAGTCCTTCCACCTGATGAAAGACCGGGCTGTGCGTAGCATCGAGTTCGTCGGCGCGGAAAGTACGCCCCGGACTAATAATGTAAATCGGCGGTTGTTGCGTCAGCATCGTGCGGATTTGCACCGGAGACGTTTGAGTACGTAGGACCATGCCCGATGTCACTGGTTCGATATAGAAAGTATCTTGCATAGTTCGAGCTGGATGATCCGCTGGAATATTGAGAGCATCAAAATTAAGCCAGCCAGACTCAAGCTCTGGCCCTTCTTCTACGCTAAAACCTTGCTCGATAAAGAAATCTGAAACTTCATTCTTAATGATTGTGATGGGATGCAATCCGCCCTTATGTGCCCGTTGTGATGGGAGCGTTATATCTACAACTTCCTCTAGTAATACTTTTGCATCACGTTCGGCTTCGAGCTCTGATGTGCGTTGTGCAAGTGCAGCACTTACTGCTGCCTTTGCCTCTCCAATGAGTTTGCCAGCACTCGCTTTCTCATCTGGTGAGAGTGAACCGAGTGCGCGGCTTGCAAGTGAGATAGGTGCTTTATCGCCTAAATGTGAAATGCGAGCCGCCTTAAGAAGTTCAAGATCGGTGGCCTGAGCAAATGCGGTCTGCGCCGCCTCAACCCATCCTTGCACTTCAACTTGATTCATAGTGCGCAGTCTAACCTGCAAAGCCCTGTGAAAGCTGGAACATTACGATTGCAGCAGCCGCTGATAGATTTAAACTTTCCGCGCGCCCTGCCATAGGTATAGATACTTCGGTAATTTCTCTATCGACATCAAAGTCACGTGCACGCACTCCGCGGGCTTCATTCCCAAAGATTGCGATAGTTGGATTCGAATTGTTGATAGTGAGAATTGATCGATCAGCGTGAGCTGTCAGCAAGATAGCTTGATGCTGCGGAAAGAGTTGAAGTAGCTGATCTATTTCAATATGGGTAATGACTGGAATATGCCACAGTGAGCCAGCTGTGGAACGGACAACTTTCGGAGCGAAGAAATCAACGCTATCTGGTGAAGTAACTACGGCATTAAAACCGGCAGCATCGGCCGTGCGAAGAATGGTGCCGGCATTGCCGGGATCTTGTATTTGAGAGAGATAAATAATTTTCTTAGGTGCACTGAGTGCTAAATCTGCCAGCTGAAGCTGTGGTATTTCACAGATTGAAATTACCCCCTGTGGAGTTACGGTATCTGCCATAGCTTTCATAACATCATCGCTGACTTCAAAACTTTCCACTTCGGAGAAATTCAAGTCTGAGATTCGCGAAGCACCATCTTTGGTGTAATACAGAGTTTGAATTCGCGGTTTTGCGCCGTGTTCAAGCGCTTCTCGTGCGCATTGCACTCCTTCGGCAACAAATAAGCCGCTCTCCCGTCGCTCCTTTGTTCCCTTAGAACCAATGAGAGCCTTCACTCGCGCAACGTGTGGCGAATGAAGGCTCTCAATCATTGGTGTCTTACTTAGCTGCTGCAGCAACGCCCTTGCGAGCGATATCTACCAAAGCCTTAAATGCAGCTGGATCGTTTGTTGCGATATCAGAAAGAACGCGACGATCTACCTCTACTCCTGAGACCTTAAGA
>CAZMBG010000024.1:0-12229 GCA_964564615.1 uncultured Candidatus Planktophila sp. | reverse complement strand
TCTGCTTCGCTTTTGCACGGCCGCGACCCATGGGCGAGACCTCCTCATCAATGTTTCTGTCAGAGGCGTAGGTTATCGGATACCCGTGCAAAGTGCGGAATTAGACCTCAGCCACGGAAAATGAGCCTGTTTCGACCTTCTTTTTGAGGGCGTAGAAGCCGAGAGCCTGGAGGAAGAGGCTCAAGGACATAATGGGCAGGCGGAATCGATGGTCGCCAATAGTGCCCATGCTGACGAGCCAAGAGATCACGATTGGCACAAAGGCGAAGTTGGCCAGTTGCGCATAGATACCCTTAAAAGATCGGAGCCAGAAAAATCCGATAAACATCAGCGAGATTCCACCAAATTCCCAAATCCACGAAACCAGATTTCCAAAAGTTCCAAAAATTAATTCACTTCCATTACCGCTCGAACGAGCAATTGAATCTAATGGATTAATTAATAACCAAGGATTGCGCGCCATAGTGCCATTCATCAGTGGACCCGACCATGGAGACCAGAAGTAATGTCCTTTATAAATAAATAGCTTGATTGCTGTAACAGGATTATGGAGATACCAAAGAGAAACACACTTCACTAATTCGCTATCACTTACATTGCTTGATGTTTTATCAGAGGCACATTCAACTTTCGGGCCAGTGTGGACATAACTGCCGGTAGTTTTCGGACCAGCACCTAACGACATAGTTACACCGAGATTGGTAGATACAACTGCACCTTTTCCAGCGCTAATATTTCTGGCTATCAGTATCGCAGGCGCAATTGAAGTAATAATAAAGAGTGTGGCCAAGATTCCGATAAATAATCGCTTAGACTCTCGATGAATTAATGCCCACATCACTGCAATGGCTATGCTGGTTAATATCCAGCGAGGCTGCATAAATGAAGCCAGGGCCAAGAACAGTGCGACCGCAATCGCCTTTGGCCAAAGGTCTCGGTCGCCTTTATTAAGTTCGGCTTTAACTATCAATGCAATCACCATCAACATGCAAGCCGCAATCGGACTTTCATAGCCAATCGTCATTGAACTTAAGGAAAGAGTCGGGTTGAAGGCAAGAAGCAGTGAAACGAGCGGTAAGAAATTCTGCAACTTTGTATCGCGTACCTGCTTGATGAAGTAGTAAGAGGAAAAACCATAAAATGCACTCTGAATGAGAGTAATTACTGTGTATCCAGAGGAGAAAGTAACTTTAGTAAATATCCAGATCAGAATTGGATACCCGGCTGGCCAATAACTTAAAGTTCCTTCGTCTGCCGATAAACCATCTGCCTTTATTGCCTTTACGCCACGCAAGTAGTTTTCGCCATCTGCGCCTAGCCAACCGCCATCTCCACTAGTTAATAAATAGATGGATTTAGCAATTACCACAATGAGTGGGATGAGCCAGAGGAAATGGCGCTTAAAGAGAGAGTGAATTCCCTCGGTGATTCGAGTTAATTCAAACTCTTGGCTCACAATTACTCCTTGTAGGTAGAGGTCAAGTATGAACGAGCAGCGCCATTTTCACTGGCATTTTCAACATAACCGGCAATCCAAGCCTTCATTCCTCGTGCATGGAGTGAGCGGACAATCAAATCGGCAACCCTAGAATCAACAATGGCGCTCATTCCAATTCCACAGTTCCAAGTTCGCTCCATATCTGCTTGCGGAGTTTTAGCAACTGACGCTAAGAATTTCATTTCAGCGGGAATGCTCCAGGTTGAACGATCATAAATTGCAGTGAGGCCCGATGGAATTACTCGTGCGGTGTTATCCGCCAATCCACCACCGGTGATGTGGCTAAAGGTACGGATGTTCTCGTGCTGGGCTTTAAGTAAAGCTAAACAATCAAGTGCATAAATTTCGGTTGGGGTAAGGAGCACTTCACCAAGGCTCTTATCTAATTCATAATTCTTACTGAGTTCGAGGCCATGTGTTGAAAGAATATGGCGCACCAGTGAAAAACCATTTGCGTGGATTCCGCTTGCTGGCATGGCAACAATGGCATCGCCGGCTTTTACTCGCTCGGCACCCAGTTGGTGATCAGCATCGACTACTCCAGTAGCTGCTCCCGCAATATCAAATTCATCTTCGCCTAATAAGCCTGGGTGTTCTGCAGTCTCTCCACCGACTAATGCGGTTCCGGCCTTTTGGCAACCACGCGCGATACCAGCGACAATTTCGGCAATCCGCTCTGGAATTACTCTGCCGACTGCAATGTAATCGGTCATAAAGAGCGGTTCAGCGCCACAAACAACTAAATCATCAACCACCATCGCGACTAGATCTTCACCAATAGTGTTATAGATTCCCATCTGGCGGGCAATTTCAGTTTTGGTTCCAACTCCATCGGTAGATGTTGCAAGCAGTGGACGCTTCATACCTTTCAGGGCAGATGCATCGAAGAGTCCGGCAAATCCACCGATACCTCCCATTACTTCTGGGCGCGTAGCTCTTGCAATCGAAGACTTCATCAACTCAACAGCGCGATCTCCGGCATCAATATCTACCCCGGAATCCTTATAAGTCGCCATTAATTCACCTCTGTTACTTCTAGCCGCAATTTACCCTCTGATGCATCGGTGGGAATCGGGATGGGATATTTTCCAGAGAAGCAGGCGGTGCAGAGCTTACTTTCTGGAACCCGGGTTGCTTCTATCAGTCCAGCTTCTGAAACATAAGCAAGTGAATCGGCACCAATAGAACTCCGAATTTCGTCAATTGTTAATTCATCAGCGATCAGCTCGGCCTTAGTTGCAAAATCAATACCGTAAAAACATGGCCATTTCACTGGCGGACTCGATATTCGAACGTGAATCTCAGCGGCTCCAGATTCGCGCAACATCTTCACGATTGCGCGCTGAGTATTTCCTCGTACTATCGAATCATCTACCACGATGATTCGCTTTCCTTCAATAATTTCACGTAATGGATTTAATTTAAGTCTGATGCCTAACTGTCGAATAGTTTGAGAAGGCTGAATAAAGGTACGACCAACATATGAATTCTTAACCAAGCCAAGCCCGTAAGGGATTCCGGATTCTTTCGCGTAACCAATGGCAGCCGGAGTACCTGACTCTGGAACTGGAATTACTAAATCTGCATCAACTGGAGCTTCTTGCGCTAATCGCTTTCCGATTTCGCCACGTACCGCGTGAATACTTTCTCCAGCAATGGTTGTATCTGGACGTGCTAAATAAACATATTCGAAGATACAGCCTTTTGGATTTGCACTTCCCCACTTTTGCGAGCGAATTCCATCTTCATCAATCACAATAAATTCGCCTGGTTCAATTTCACGGATGAAGGTAGCGCCGACAATATCGAGCGCTGCAGTCTCTGAAGCGACTACCCAACCTTTTTCCAGTTGCCCTAGAACTAGTGGACGCACGCCATTGAGATCTCGGGCGGCGTAGAGCGTCGACTCATCCATAAATATCAATGAGAAAGCACCTTGGAGTTGTGGCAACACATGCAAAATTGATTCTTCGATACTTCCGTGATCCTGTAGACCGATAAGTGCGGTCATAATTTCAGTATCCGTCGTTGCACCGCGTGTGTTTTTTGGCTGATCTTTTTCCAGAGACTGTACTAAATCAAAGAGCTCGCGGGTATTTGTGAGATTGCCATTGTGCGCTAAAGCCAGCGTTCCATACTTGGTTGGACGCAAAGTTGGTTGGGCATTTACCCACGTGCTAGAGCCTGTTGTGCTGTAACGACAATGTCCGATTGCTAAGTCGCCGGGTAGTGAAGCTAAATCTGACTCAGTAAAGACTTGTGAGACTAGACCCATATCTTTATAAATCAAGATGCGGTCACCGTCGCTGGTAGCGATGCCTGCCGATTCTTGTCCACGATGTTGCAGCGCGTAGAGTCCATAAAAAGTTAACTTAGAGACTTCTTCGCCAGGGGCATAAACACCAAAGACGCCACACGCATCTTGTGGCCCCAGATCGCTCTCGAGTAGATGATGATGAAGTTGGCCATCAGGTCTTCTCATGTATTCACCACCAATGGTAGAAAAGTACTTATATCGGCGCGAACTCCGGATGCTGAAATTTTTCCGCTCTCCATAGCTATCTGCCACTGGACGCGACCGTTAGCCAGATCTAGCCAGGTTTCTGCTGTCATCTCAATTACATTGGGTGGAGTTCCGCGAGTATGTGTTGGACCATCTCCACATTGCACAGCAGCATATGGTGGAACCCGAACTTCAATGGCGCGACCAGGGCTTCGCTCCACCAATAGCGCAAGTGTGCGCTTAACTTCAGCCATAACTTCGGGATCTCGCGCCATTATCCAAATAACTTTCGCATCGTTGAAGTGTGAGATTGACGTAAGAGTTCCAAATTAATGGCAGCGCCATTAATGGTGAGTGAGTTGCCTCCAGTTACACCAATTTTGGTGAGCGCTATCTTTTCTTGTTCAGCCAATTGTTGAAGTGCTCCCGCATTTCTGCTCTCAACGGCAACAACTACTCTTCCAGGTGTTTCACTCAGAAGCGCAATTCCTACATTGTCGAGATTTACTGTGGCACCAATATTGTGGCGCAGAACCATTTCAATCAGGGTTGATGCCAACCCGCCTTGACTTAAATCATGCGCCGCAGCAAAGAGTTGGCGCTTGCGCCCATCGACCAAGAGATTGATTAATCGCATTTCACGCGCAAGATCGGCTTGTGGCGCAACGCCTCCTCGTAAGCCATGGAGATATGCCCATTCACTGCCTGCTAATTGGCTATCTGTTGTGCCAAGTAAGTACAGCTCAAGGCCCGCCTCTTTAAATGACATTGGGGTTCGAGTGCGCACATCATCGATGACTCCCAGAACACCAATAACCGGCGTTGGCAGAATTGCCACATCGCCCGTCTGGTTATAGAACGAGACATTTCCGCCGGTAACAGGGAGCCCCATCTCTAAACACCCATCAGCAAGCCCGCGAACGCTCTCTGCGAATTGCCACATCACACCTGGATCTTCGGGTGAACCGAAGTTAAGACAGTTTGTTACTGCTAACGGTTTTGCGCCTGCGGTTGCGATGTTACGAGCTGCTTCAGCTAGAGCTAACTTCGCTCCTTCATAAGGGTTGAGGTAGGACCAATTGGCATTTGCGTCAGTTGCAATTGCAACTCCTAAATAAGACTCTTCATCTATTCGAATCATCCCTGCATCTTCAGGTTGGGCGAGAATTGTATTGCCCTGAACATAGCGATCGTATTGATCAGTAATCCATGATTTATCAGCCAAATTTGGGGCTGCGGCAACTTTCAAAATCGTATCGATAATTTCTTGTGGCGATTCTGGAAGAGGCGGATTAATTATCTCTTGCGCCACCTCTTTGATGTATGCCGGTTCAGCATAGGGGCGCTGATAGACCGGACCATCGTGAGCAACGGTGCGAGGTGGGACATCAACAATCAGCTCACCATTCCAGGTAATCTCGAGATGGTTGCCGTCGGTAACTTCACCAATAACAGTAACTGTGACATCCCACTTCTTGCAGATCTCTAAGAACCTATCAATCTTGGTAGGTTCAACAATTGCGCACATGCGTTCTTGCGATTCTGACATCAAGATTTCTTCTGGGGAAAGAGAAGGATCGCGTAACGGAACTTTCTCTAATTGCACCTTCATTCCGCCTGATCCACCGGATGCAAGTTCAGATGTTGCACACGAAAGTCCAGCGCCACCTAGATCTTGAATTCCCACTACTAAATCCTCGGCAAAGATTTCCAGCGAACACTCAATCAGTACCTTTTCTACAAATGGATCGCCAACTTGCACTGCAGGTCGCTTTGCCGGACCTTGTGATTCAAAGGTTTCGGAGGCAAGTACAGATACTCCACCAATTCCATCGCCACCGGTCTTGGCTCCGTAAAGCACAACTAAGTTGCCGGCACCGGCGGCTTTGGCAAGCTTAATGTCACTATGTTTCATTACTCCTACACAGAGCGCATTTACCAATGGATTGCCGAGATATGTTTCATCAAAGACAACTTCGCCACCAATATTTGGAAGACCTAAGCAATTTCCATATCCGCCAACACCCGCAATGACACCTGGTAAGACTCGTCGAGTGTCAGGCGCATCAGCTGGTCCAAAACGCAATGGATCCATCACCGCAACTGGTCGCGCACCCATAGTCAAAATGTCGCGAACGATTCCTCCGACACCAGTTGCAGCGCCTTGATAAGGCTCAATAAATGAAGGATGGTTATGTGATTCAATTTTGAAAGTAACGGCATAACCCTGGCCAACATCTACAACACCAGCATTTTCACCAATGCCCACAAGTAGCGCGTCGCTCTTAACAGCCTTCTCCCCAAATTGCTTGAGATGAATCTTCGATGACTTGTAAGAACAATGCTCAGACCACATCACTGAGTACATAGCTAATTCAGAAGAGGTTGGTCTGCGTCCTAAAATCTCTTTGATTCGGGCGTACTCATCGGGCTTTAATCCCAGTTCAGCAAATGGTTGAGGGGTATCCGGCTGAGCTTTTGCAATTGCAACGGTATCAAGTGACATCTACTTCACCATGGCCTTCAAAACTGAGGTGAAGAATTTCAATCCATTATCGGTTGGGCCAGTCAAAGTATCGATGGCATGCTCTGGATGTGGCATCAATCCCACAATATTTCCCTTTTCATTTGTTACACCAGCGATAAGGTTGCGTGATCCATTTGGATTTTCACCAACGTAGCGCGCGATAATGCGTCCTTCACCTTCTAGCATTGCAAGTGTTTCATCGTCGCATTGGTAGGAACCTTCGCCATTCTTCAACGGAATTACGATTTCTTCACCAGCGGAAAAATCTGAGGTCCAAGCAGTGCGATTATTTTCAATAACTAATTTTTGATCATTGCAGATAAAATGGAGATGTTGGTTGCGAGTCAGCGCTCCTGGAATGAGATGAGCTTCAGCTAAAACCTGGAATCCATTGCAGATGCCCAGCAACGGCATTCCACTGTGTGCGGCAGCGATGATTGGCTCCATCACTGGTGAAAAACGGGAGATGGCTCCACATCGGAGGTAATCTCCATATGAGAAGCCTCCTGGCAGAATCACCGCATCTACCGACTTTAAATCTGCGCTATCGTGCCAGAGTTCTACTGCTGTTCCGCCGGCATATCTCACCGCTCGTGCCGCATCGCGATCGTCGAGAGTTCCTGGAAAGGTAACTACACCAATCTTCATGGATTAAGCCTCTACTCGCACTGTGAAATTTTCGATAACTGGGTTGGAGAGTAATTTCTCTGCGGCTTTTTCTACCTCCGCCAATTGCTGTGGCGTTGGGGTTCCATTGACTTTGATCTCAAAACGCTTTCCTTGTCGCACATCTTCAGCGAAGGTGAAGCCGAGTCGAGGTAGCGCAGATGCAACCGCCTTGCCCTGTGGGTCGAGAATCTCTGGTTTCAGCATTACATCCACCACTATCGTTGCCATCGTGCTCTCCTTTGCTAGAACTTTAATCCAGTAATGCGCTCGTATGCCTCTTCGTAGCGAGCTGCAGTCTTCTCAATAATTTCGCTAGGCAATTCAGGTGGTGGGGATTTCTTATCCCATCCGCTCTGCATTAACCAATCGCGTACAAATTGCTTATCAAATGAAGTTTGAACTTTGCCTGGTTGATATTGAGATTTCTCCCAGAATCGTGATGAATCAGGAGTAAGTGCCTCATCGCCCCAAGTTATGGTGCCTTCAGAATTTGCACCGAATTCAAATTTAGTATCTGCCAAGATAATTCCTCGACTATCTGCATATTCTGCCGCTGTGTCATATAACTTCAAGGTGATAGCACGTAAATCTTCTGCAGTGTCTTTGCCGACAATATTCACAGCTTCCGCAAAACTGATGTTGATGTCGTGATCTCCAATGTCAGCTTTAGTTGCTGGAGTAAATATGCTGGTAGGTAACTGAGAGCCATCGACGAGTCCATCAGGCAAGTAGTTGCCACAAATACGCTGATTAACTTTATATTCCGCCAGACCACTGCCCGTGAGGTATCCGCGTGCAACACATTCAATTGCATACATATCGAGCGGTTGCACAATTACTGCCCGATCCATTACTTGTTCGGGTACATCCTCTGTAACGATGTGGTTTGGAACAATATCTCCTAACAACTCAAACCAAAAAAGTGAGAGCTGGGTCAAAATCGCACCTTTATTGGGAATTAAAGAAGGTAGAACCCAATCAAATGCCGAAATTCGATCGGAGGCAACAAGTAATAACTCTCCTTCATCATTAGAGTAAATATCGCGAACTTTGCCGGTACGCACATGCGTCCATCCCTCAATCACTGGTGCTGAAGGTGCGCCTGCTGGTCCAAATCCACTCATCTAATTGATCCCGGTTGATATTGCGCGGCGGCTGAGTGTTGAGCAGTAATCTCTTCAATTCGCGATACCACCCGAGCTACTTGCTGACGGGCATCACCAGTGAAATCTATTGGTGCGCCAATCAGCGCTTCAAGTTGAGGACGATCAAATGGTATGCGTGAATCGCTGGCTAGCGCGTCGAGCACATTATTTGCCTTACCTTGTCGCATACCTAGAGCTGCTGCAACTGCGTGTTCCTTAATAGCTTCGTGAGCAATTTCGCGGCCGACTCCAGCCTTGACTGATGCCATTAAAATTTTGGTTGTGGCTAGGAATGGCAAGTAACGGTCAAGTTCGGCTTCAATGACTGCAGGGAATGCGCCAAATTCCTTTAATACCGTAAGCATAGTTTCAAGTAAGCCGTCGATAGCGTAAAACGCATCTGCAATCGCAACTCGACGAACTACGCTGCACGAGACATCACCTTCATTCCATTGATTTCCGGCAAGTTCTGAGACCATTGATGCGTACCCACGCAAAATTACAGTGAGGCCATTGACTCGTTCACAGGAGCGAGTGTTCATCTTGTGAGGCATTGCAGATGACCCGACTTGACCTTCTTTAAAACCTTCCGTAACCAATTCCGCGCCGGCCATTAATCGAATAGATGTTGCTAGCGAAGAAGGAGCAGCAGCCAATTGAACAAGCGTTGTCACAACTTCGTAGTCGAGTGAACGCGGATACACCTGACCAGTTGAATTTAGCGTGCGATCAAATCCGAGTTCGGAAGCGATTGAGCCCTCTAACTTATGGTGGGTCTCAGAACTACCCAATAGGTCGATGGAATCTTGAGCAGTACCTACAGGACCTTTAATTCCCCGCATTGGATATCGACTTTGCAGCGAGACTAATCGCTCATATGCATAGAGAAGTTCTTCACCAGCCGAGGCAAAGCGCTTACCAAGAGTTGTGATTTGAGCCGGAACATTATGTGAGCGGCCAGCTATCGGTTGATCGGCGTAATAGCTAGCTTTCGCTGCCAATTGCGCAAGCAGTGCAACCACTTTGTCATGAACTAGGCGTAGTCCATCGCGTATCTGCATGGCTTCGATATTTTCAGTGAGATCACGACTCGTCATACCTGCATGAATGGCCTCATGTCCTGCGAGCGCATTGAATTCCTCAATTCGGGCCTTTACATCGTGTCGTGTAATTTTCTCCCGAGCATCAATCGATGCTAAATCTACTTTTTCGATGACCTTCTCGTAATCGGAAATAACCGATGCATCAATCGCATGACCTAATTGAGATTGAGCACGTGCAACTGCAATCCATAGTCGTCGCTCCGCAATAATTTTCTGCTCCGGCGCAAATATTTCTCGCATGTGTGCTGACGCATATCTATTTCCAAGGACGCTCATTGGTGCATTCTCCCCTAGTTATCTTCTGACTGATAGGTAGCCACATTGCGGGCTATGTCGTGGCGATAAAAAGAACCTGATAGTTCAATCTCTGAGATTGCCGAATACGCGGCTTCTCGAGCGACCGATAGATCAGCTCCGACTCCGGTTACTGCAAATACCCGTCCTCCATTTGAGAGTAATTGATCCTGAGATTTTTTGGTACCAGCGTGGAAAATAGTGGAATTACTTGATTGAGAACGGATCGTGATTGGTAAATCAATCTCTGGTTTATCTGGGTAGCCTGCTGATGCAAGTACAACTGTCACTGCCGAGTCGTTACTCCAATCGAGAGCCACTCCCGCTAACTTTCCGGTAGCCGCTCGATAGAGAAGAGTTGCCAATGGAGTTCTTAATCTTGGAATAAGTACTTCGGTTTCAGGATCACCAAAGCGAGCATTAAATTCGATAACTCGAATTCCGTTTTTGGTGAGTGCGAGTCCGGCGTACAACAAACCTACAAATGGAGTTCCACGGCGAGCCATTTCGGTAATCATCGGTGCTAAAACAGTGCGTTCAACTTCCTCAACCAAATTTGCTGGCGCCCAAGGAAGTGGAGAGTATGCACCCATACCACCAGTATTTGGACCTTCATCGCCATCGTATGCACGCTTAAAATCTTGCGCTGGTTGCATTGCAATGACATCTCTTCCATCAGATATTCCAAAGAGCGAAACTTCCGGCCCATCTAGGAACTCTTCAATGACAACCCGAGCACAAGCAAGTGCATGTGCCTTGGCAGTGGCGCGATCAGAGGTAACGACAACGCCTTTTCCGGCAGCCAAACCATCATCTTTGACGACATAGGGCGCACCAAAGGTATCGAGCGCATGATCAATTTCAACTTCAGTGCTGCAGGTAAAACTTGCGGCGGTGGGAACTCCAGCTGAAGCCATCACCTGCTTTGCAAAATCTTTAGACCCTTCTAACTGAGCTGCTGCTTTAGAAGGACCAAATACCGCAATGTTCTGAGCCCGAAGCAAGTCTGCTAATCCTTGTACCAGTGGTACTTCAGGGCCAATCACAACTAAGTCAACGCCCAGTTGGCGAGCTAGTTCAACTAACTTTTCATTTTCCGTAACTGGAATTGGGTAACAGGTTGCAATCTTTGAGATTCCAGGGTTTCCAGGTGCAGCATAAAGAGATGTTGTGGCTGAATCTGCTTGCAATCCTAGTGCGAGAGCGTGTTCGCGACCGCCGCTTCCGACTAGGAGGATTTTCATCGTTAGATAAATTCCTTCACGACGATAGTTTGATCGCGGCCAGGCCCGACCCCGATTGCGCTCATCGGCGCTCCAGAGATCTTCTCCAAGAAGGTGATGTAATCCTGCGCATTTTTTGGCAGATCACTTAACTTCTTTGCACCTGAAATATCTTCGGTCCAACCTGGTAGGTATTCATATATTGGTTTGGCATGATGGAAATCTGTTTGCGATGATGGAAGTTCTTCTACTCGCTTGCCATCAATTTCGTATGCCACGCATACCGGAATTTTCTCCCAGCCGGTAAGCACATCTAACTTGGTTAAGAAGAAATCAGTGAGACCATTGACGCGCACTGCGTAACGAGCAATTGGTGCATCAAACCAACCACAGCGACGGGCGCGTCCGGTAGTGACGCCAACTTCACCTCCGATGGTGCGGAGTTTTTCACCATCTTCGTCGAAGAGTTCGGTTGGGAATGGTCCAGAACCAACACGAGTGGTGTAGGCCTTCACGATTCCAATCACGCGATCAATTTTCGTTGGGCCGATACCAGATCCTGTACAAGCACCGCCTGCTGTTGGGTTCGAGGAAGTCACGAATGGATACGTACCGTGGTCAACGTCGAGCAGAGTTCCTTGAGAACCTTCGAGCAATACTCGCTTACCAGCTTTGAGCGCTTCATCAAGTAAGAGCACTGTATCTGCCACATATGGTCGGAGAATCTCTGCATATTCGAGATATTCAGCCAACACCATATCGACATCGATATCTTTGCGATTGAAAACTTTTATCAGAATCTGATTCTTATCTCGCAAAGCGCCTTCCAGTTTTTGGCGCAGAATTGATGGGTCGAAGAGATCTTGTACGCGAATACCGATTCGATTGATTTTATCTGCATAAGCAGGTCCGATTCCGCGACCGGTAGTTCCGATCTTTGACTTACCTAAGAATCGCTCTGAAACCTTATCGATAGTGCGATGGTAAGGAGTAATCAAGTGCGCATTTGTAGAGATAACTAACTTACTGCAATCAATTCCACGTTCGGTAAGTCCTTTAATTTCCTGCAATAAGACGGCTGGATCGATCACAACGCCGTTAGCAATAACTGGGACAACGTTGGGAGAAAGAATTCCCGATGGAAGTAAGTGCAGCGCATATTTCTGATCGCCGATAACAACTGTATGACCGGCATTATTGCCGCCTTGATAACGCACAACATAATCGACGCGATCACCGAGCAAGTCGGTAGCTTTACCCTTGCCCT
>CAZMBG010000023.1:0-12237 GCA_964564615.1 uncultured Candidatus Planktophila sp. | reverse complement strand
ACAGGATTTAGCGACGAGAAACTTTCTAAACTCTCGTCACTTCTCGCATCATCGCAATCTGGGGTTTTGATCGCTCCTAACTTTGCACTTGGTGCCATTTTAATGATGGATTTTGCCGAGCGAGCTGCAAAATATTTTGAATCAGTTGAAATCGTCGAGCTCCATCATCCCAATAAGGTTGATGCCCCATCCGGAACTGCTGCCCGCACCGCTAAATTAATCGCCGCAGCTCGCAAAGCTGCCGGCGTGCCGACAGCGCCAGATGCAACCTCAGATTCAATTGATGGTGCACGCGGAGCAGATGTTGATGGAGTGCCAGTGCACTCGGTACGTTTGCGAGGACTCGTAGCTCATCAAGAAGTCCTCTTTGGCGGAATTGGTGAAACACTTTCGATTCGCCACGACTCTCTTGATCGGGCAGGGTTTATGCCTGGTGTATTACTTGGTATTCGAGAGATTGCTCAGCATCGCGGCCTAACAGTTGGCCTCGATAAATTTATGGCATAAGGAGGAGCAGAAATGGTCGAAGCAAACATCACAATGTATGGTGCCGATTGGTGTGGAGATTGCCGCCGCTCAAAGCGCCTACTAGCCGAACTTGATGTTCAGGTAAAACACATCGACGTTGAAGCTGATCCTGCGGCAGCTGAGAAGGTCATTGAGATTAACGGTGGAGCAAAGTCGATTCCGGTAATTGTCTTTGAAGACGGAACTCACCTCACAGAACCTTCCGATCCGGAACTTAAAGCAAAGTTGATTTCATTGGGAGTTATTTCAGCGTAAGTGAAAGATTAACGCTGATGTAAGGGCTGCTCCCGCTACAACTGCAGGAAATGGTGCCTTACATTTCAACGCTATCACCGCAACTGCTAGTCCGGCCAAGCGTTGATCCACAACCAGTTTTCCCTTTTCGGTAATGGTCTGCACAGCAACAAGTGCGCTGAGAAGTGCAATGGGTATCAAGGCATTTATGCGAAGCGCCCTAGGGTGCGATAAATATTTCTCCGGCACTGAATGGCCAAAGTACTTCAAGGCAAAGGCAATGGCGCTAGTACCGAGAACTGCAATCCACATTGCGCTCATCGCTGACGCCACCCAAAGATAACTGCTAAGCAAGCTGTTGCAATAATGGGAATTCCAGCAGCGACAAATGGAGTCAATGCAACTGCTAACACGCAAGCTGCGAGCGCCAAGAACTCTTCAAATCGAGAGTGCAGACGTGGCCATACTAAACCTAAGAATGCCGCCGGTACCGCGGCATCTAACCCCCAAGCTGCCGGATTACCCATTGCTTGCGCTCCAAGCGCTCCGAGCACAGTGAATAGATTCCAGAAAATATAGACGCCGATTCCGGTGAGCCAAAAACCTTGACGCATTGCATCTTCACCTAAATCAGATTGACCGATCGCAACACCAGTTGACTCATCGATGGTTATTTGGGCACCAATAATCTTTCGCCAACCGGTAAGTTTTAAAAGTGGTGCCATGCGTAATCCATAGAGCGCATTACGAATGCCAAGGAGTGAGGCGGTTGTAATTCCAGATATTGCAGAACCACCCGCTCCTAGAACTCCAACGACGGCGAACTGTGATGCGCCAGAGAAGGTGAGAAGTGAGAGCAGGGTTGTCTGGAGTATGGAAAAGCCAGCGGCAATACCTGCAGCGCCAAAGGCGATTCCATAGAGCCCCACTGTAAATGAGACGCTCAATGAGGTGGCTTTGGTGGCGCGGTTCACTTTCGACACGCGGACATTCTGCCATCCCATAGGGGATGGGGGTCGCCTCGATAAGGTGCGACTATGTCTGAACATCCAACCATTATCTTCCGCGATGACGTTTCGGTTGAGCTCATTAAAGCATCAGCCTCAGATGCCGACGTCATTTGGGCGGCACGCGTTTCTACCGCAGGTGAGCAATCGGTTGAGGAGATTGGTGAAGATCCAGCACGTTCAGCAGGCTTGATTAACTATCTAGCCCGCGAGCGACACGGATCGCCATTTGAACATACCTCGATGACCTTCTTTGTCAGCGCTCCAATCTTTGTCTTCCGGGAATTTATGCGCCACCGCATCGCCTCCTATAACGAAGAGTCAGGTCGATATCGTGAGCTCCGCCCAGTTTTCTATATTCCAAATCGACAGCGCAATTTGGTGCAGATTGGCAAAACTGGCGCCTATGAATTCGTTGCAGGAACTGAAGAACAATTTAATATAACTGTGGAAGCGATGAAGAACGCGTATACCGTGGCCTATGAAGAGTATAAGAAAATGCTCGATGCTGGAGTAGCTCGTGAAGTTGCACGTGCAGTTCTTCCAGTTGCAACATACTCTTCAATGTATGTCACTATGAACGCTCGCGCACTCATGAACTTCCTCTCACTTCGCACCTCCCGCGAAGGTTCCCACTTTCCAAGCTACCCACAACGAGAAATTGAGATGGTTGCAGAGAAAATGGAGGCTGAATTCGCGAAATTGATGCCTCTTACCTACGCTGCCTTTGAAAAATCTGGTCGTGTTGCGCCTTAATAGATAAGATACCTAGATGACCACGCAAGCACCTTTTGGCCGCCTCATCACCGCAATGGTGACCCCTTTTAAAAAGGATGGCGAGATCGATTGGGATGGCGTAGCAAAACTCGCACAACATCTTGTCGATAACGGTCACGATGGTATTGCAGTCAACGGCACCACTGGTGAAGCGCCTACTACTAAATCATCTGAGAAACTTGAAATAATCAAAGTGGTCAAGAGCGTTGTTGGCTCGAAGATCTCAGTTCTCTCTGGCGCAGGCGATAATGAAACTGCTTACACAGTTGAACAAGCCAAGCGCTCTGAAGCGGCCGGCGCTGATGGTTTACTGGTAGTTGCGCCGTATTACAACAAACCGCCACAGGCAGGAGTTGAAGCGCATTTCCGAGCCGTCGCTGGAGCTACCAATCTGCCAGTGATGATGTACGACATTCCCGGCCGGACCGGAATTGAGATTGAGTCAGATACCATCGTTCGACTCTATGAAGACGTTGACAATATTGTTGCGCTTAAAGATGCAAAAGGAAATGTAGGAGCAACCTCTTGGGTTATTAAGCGTTGTGGAATTCCGGTGTATTCAGGCGATGACATTCTCAATCTTCCATTCCTTTCGATTGGCGCAGTTGGCTTTGTCTCAGTCTGCGGCCACACAGTAGGTAAGCCGCTCAAAGAGATGCTCGACGCATGGTTTGCTGGCAACTCAGCGCGCGCACTCGAAATTCACCAACAATTACTTCCAGTATTTACCGGAACCTTCCGCACACAAGGTGCAATCCTTACCAAGGCAGCGATGGAGCTCATGGGCTTGCCTGGTGGAACCACTCGACTTCCGCTCGTTGATGCAACTGAGGCACAGATCGAACAACTCCGTAAAGATCTGATTGCCGGTGGCGTCGTTCTCAAGTGACCCAGCATCCTCATCCCAATTTAGGTCAGCCAGCGCCACTCGTTGATGGCGGGTTGCGCATAGTTGCCCTTGGTGGAATTTCAGAGATTGGTCGCAATATGACTGTCTTTGAAAGCAAAGGAAAATTATTAATCGTTGACTGCGGTGTTCTATTTCCAGAAGATAATCAACCAGGTATTGACCTGATTTTGCCGGACTTCTCCTATATTCGCGATCGACTAGATGATGTCGTGGGTCTCTTTCTTACCCACGGACATGAAGACCATATTGGTGCAGTTCCTTACTTACTGCGCGAGCGCAGCGATATTCCACTCTATGGTTCACCGCTCACATTGGCACTGGTAGCCGCGAAGAGTAAAGAGCATCGTTTAACTCCAATCATCCGCGAAGTTCGTGAAGGTCAGCGTTTTGATGTCGGGCCATTTAACCTTGAGTGCGTCGCAGTTAACCACTCAATTCCAGATGCGTTAGCTGTGGCCATCACAACTGAAGCCGGACGCGTTCTGCACACTGGTGATTTCAAAATGGACCAACTCCCGCTCGATGGCCGGATTACCGACCTAGCGACCTTTGCGCGGATGGGTGATGAGGGAGTCGATATCTTCTTAGTCGATTCAACTAACGCTGATATTCCTGGTTTTACCCCGGCAGAGCGCGAAATAATGCCAGCGCTCCAACGCGTGATTGCTAATACGAAGCGAAGAGTTATTGTCGCTTCATTCTCATCGCACGTGCATCGAGTTCAACAAGTTATTGATGTTGCTCACCAACAAGGACGAAAAGTTGTCTTTATCGGTCGCTCCATGGTGCGCAATATGAAAATTGCGGAAGATATGGGTTATCTCAACATACCCGCAAATACCGTGATCGAATTGAAAGAGCTTGAAAATTATGGTGATGACGTTGTGCTCATTTGTACCGGCTCACAAGGCGAACCAATGGCAGCCTTATCGCGTATGGCAAATGGCGACCACCAAATTCAGGTAGGAGAGGGGGATACCGTCATTTTGGCATCCTCACTTATTCCAGGAAATGAAAATTCGGTATATCGAGTTATCAATGAGCTCACCCGTTTTGGAGCAAAAGTTATCCATAAGGCAAACGCGTTGGTCCACGTCTCAGGTCACGCGGCCGCTGGTGAGTTGCTCTATTGTTTTAACGTGGTAAAGCCAAAGTATGCGCTGCCGGTGCCCGGTGAGTGGCGCCACTTAAAGGCCAACGCGGAAATTGCAATTAATTCTGGCGTTCCTCGTGAGAATGCTTTTATTATCGAAAATGGAATTGTGGTTGATTTGGTTAACCACGAAGCATCGATATCTGGTGCGGTACCAGTCGGATTTGTTTACGTAGATGGGCAGAGCATTGGAGACATCACAGATGCAGCGCTCAAGGATCGTCGCATTTTGGGTGAGGAAGGGTTTATCTCGGTTATCGTTGTCATCGATGCACAGAGCGGCAAGATTGTTGCTGGCCCCGATATTCATGCACGTGGATTTAATGAGGACCAGTCGCTCTTTGATGAAGTGAAAGGCGACATTGAGAAAGCTTTAATACACGCCGTGTCACAAGGCACAAATGGAACACACCAACTTTCACAAGTAGTTCGCCGAACCATTGGTCAATGGGTGGGCCAGAAACATCGACGCCGACCTATGATCGTTCCCGTCGTTGTTGAGGTCTAACTGCTAGGGTTAAGAGTGTGGCTAAGAAAAGACGCACTAAAAAGTCCAGCGGCGCTGGGCGCTCCTTCCTCTCGATTCTTGGATCCGCCCTCATCTCTACCTGGAAGTTGATCGCTAAAGCGCTCGGCTCTTCAATTCGATTTGTAGCTCGCGGTGCTAAGGATTTGGATCCTGAGCACCATAGAGATGGATTTGCATTAGTTCTATTCTTAGCAGCGCTGGTATCTATTACCGGCACCTGGATGCAGAGCGAAAATATCCTTGGTCGCAATGTCTATTCACTTCTAGCGGGTGCGCTTGGCACACTTTCAATCGTTGTGCCCATAGCCCTGATCTACTTCGCTATTCGGTTATTCCGTAAGCCCGATGACAAGCATGGACTTGGTCGAATCGTCGTTGGTCTTGTTACGCTCGTAGTAAGCATCGCAGGTCTTGCTCATCTATTTAGCGGCAACCTTGGTTCACCACGACCTACGGGCGCAACTGCAATTCGTGAAGGCGGAGGCTTACTCGGATATTACGTAGCAATGCCACTCGTGAAGGCGATGTCATCGCTCTTGGCATATCCATTCTTAATTGCTTTGGCAATCTTCGGTTTATTGGTCATCACCGCAACCCCATTTTCTACGGTAATCGAGAAGATTAAGGTGGCTATTGCTTACCTCAAATCAAAGCGCCCTGAGCGAAGCGATGAAGATTTTGAAATTTCTGACACCCCGCCATTTGAAACTCCACTCATCGGATTTGAACACCACGATGAGGAAGATGAGCCGATTGATGAAGAAGAATTTGATCAAGAGTTTGAAGTTACCGCTCCCACTCCGACTGCTCCGCTAGATTCACAATTAAAGAGCGCACCAACTTCACACGCTCATCCGGAGCAATTGATGTTAACGGGGGATACCGCTTACGAACTTCCGCCAGTAGATTTACTGAAAGTTGGACCTGCTGCAAAAGGTCGCAGCAAGGCTAATGACACAGTCGTAACTGCGCTGACCGAACTCTTTAAAGAATTTGAAATTGATGCCACTGTTACTGGCTTTATGCGTGGCCCAACTGTAACTCGGTATGAAGTTGAACTTGGTATTGCCGTAAAAGTCGAACGCATCACTGCGCTCTCCAAGAATATTTCTTATGCGGTGGCCAGCAGTGAAGTTCGAATTCTTTCGCCGATTCCTGGAAAATCTGCCGTGGGAATCGAGATCCCTAATACAGACCGAGAAATTGTTGCGCTCGGCGATGTCATGCGTTCGTCCGTTGTAGGACAAGACCATCACCCAATGTTAGTTGCGCTCGGTAAAGATGTTGAAGGAAATTTCGTCTGCGCCAACTTGGCAAAGATGCCACATTTATTGGTTGCGGGTGCGACCGGTGCCGGTAAGTCTTCCATGATCAACGCAATGATTACTTCGGTCTTGATGCGTGCTACTCCAGATGATGTACGCATGATTTTGGTTGATCCAAAACGAGTCGAGTTAACTGCCTATGAAGGTATTCCACATTTAATCACACCAATTATTACCAACCCGAAGAAGGCATCGGATGCGCTGACTTGGGTGGTGCGCGAAATGGATCTTCGCTATGAAGATTTGGCAACCTTCGGATTCCGACACATCGATGATTTCAATAAAGCGGTGCGCGCTGGAAAGGTGAAACCGCCTGAAGGTAGCGATCGTGTAGTCGAACCATATCCGTACTTACTCGTAATAATTGACGAGCTGGCAGACTTAATGATGGTCGCCGCTCGAGAAGTAGAAGAGTCGGTCGTACGTATCACTCAGCTCGCTCGTTCGGCTGGTATTCACTTAGTTCTCGCAACACAGCGTCCATCTGTCGATGTGGTGACTGGATTGATTAAAGCAAATGTGCCATCTCGACTCTCTTTTGCAACTTCATCACTTGCCGATAGCCGCGTCATCTTAGATTCACCAGGAGCGGAGAAATTGATCGGCCAAGGAGATGGTCTCTTTATACCTATGGGAGCTTCTCGAGCTATTCGAATTCAGGGAGCCTATGTCTCTGAACGTGAAATCGAGGCAGTTACCTCGCATGTAAAGAAGCAGTTAAAGCCACGTTATCGAGATGATGTCACAGCAGCGCCGCAAGCAAGCAAAGTGATTGATAAAGAGATTGGCGACGACCTTGATCTACTCTGCCAAGCAGTTGAATTAGTAGTTGGAACTCAATTTGGCTCAACCTCTATGTTGCAACGTAAATTACGAGTTGGTTTTGCTAAAGCTGGCCGACTCATGGATTTAATGGAGTCTCGAGGAATCGTCGGGCCATCTGAAGGTTCGAAGGCGCGCGTAGTCTTAGTAAAGCCAGAAGAACTCGAGTCTGTTTTAGCCACCCTCCGCGATTATTGAGCGCAATTCGGGGGACATTCAAGGGGTGATTTCACTGATGCCCGACCCTTGCCCTAGTAGTAATCCCACAAACTGAAATACACTTCAACCATGTCACTTGGAGATTCGATTCGCGCTGCACGCGAAGCAGCTCATGTCTCCATTGAAGATCTCAGCGCGATGACATCGATTCGCGCCGGATTGTTATACGAAATTGAAAATAACAATTTCACTCATTGCGGCGGTGACACCTACGCTCGCGGGCATATTCGCACATTGGCTTCAAAGTTAAATGTTGATGCGCAGCTTTGGTTAGATCTATACCTAGAAGAACATTCGAAGGAACGCCGCAATATCCATGAAATGTTGGCCGAAAACAACGTCACCAAGGTTCCGATGGAGGCAAAGCGTCTCTCTTGGAAAGTTCCAGCTTCAATCTCACTTCTTGTCTTGGTAGTTATCGGTATTGTTCAAATAATTATTACCAACACAAGCCAACCAACCACCAATAATCCTCCGGTCGTAGCGGCCTCCGCAGAACCTACAATCGCTGCATCTGACTCTGCTACGCCAACTGCAGTGGCCTCTCCTGTAGTTTCCGGGAAAGTCACTATTCTCGTAACTGCAGCTCGTGGAAGTTCGCAAGTAGATTTTGTTGTCGATGGCCAACATCTTTATAAAGGCCCAATGGTGCAAGGTGATACCAAGAGCTTTGAAGGCGCTACTTCGATAAGTGTGTACTTCAGTAATCCAGCGGGCTTGGATGTCACTGTTAATGGTCAGTTACTTGAGCCACTTGGTGGCGAAAATCAAGAAGTTCGCCGCACCTTCCGCTCGCAGTAACCTGTACCATCACCCCTATGTCGCGTACCGTAGCCATAGTTACGCTTGGCTGCACCCGCAATGAAGTTGACTCTGAAGAACTTGCCGGTCGGTTGGCATCTGAAGGATGGACCCTCGTTGAGGATGTTGAGAGCGCTGAAGTAGCCGTGGTTAATACCTGTGGATTTATTGAATCAGCTAAGAAAGATTCAGTCGATGCGCTTTTGGAAGCGAATTCACTCAAGGGACATGGCAAGACGCAAGCGGTAGTTGCAGTGGGTTGTATGGCCGAACGGTATGGAAAAGAGTTAGCCGAAGCCCTGCCCGAAGCTGATGCAATTTTAGGCTTTGACGACTATAACGATATTTCACAGAAGCTTAATTCGATATTAACTGGCAATCGACATACATCTCACACTCCGAAGGACCGCCGCCTCTCACTTCCGGTCACTCCAGTAGATCGAGCCCGAGAACGTGAAGTAAGAGTTCAATCTGCAGTAGGTGCAGGGGGTTCATTCCACCGCAAGCGATTGGCAGATGCGCCTTGGGCTCCGCTCAAAATTGCATCTGGCTGCGATCGACGTTGTGCATTCTGTGCGATTCCATATTTCCGTGGCTCCTTTATCTCGCGCCCATTTGATGAAGTTTTCGCAGAAGCGGTATGGCTCGCCGAAAATGGCGTCTCAGAGCTCTTCCTTGTAAGCGAGAACACCACTTCTTACGGCAAGGATCTCGGGGATCTCCGTTTATTAGAGAAGAATCTCAAGCGGCTCACTGAGATTGATGGCATTGAACGGGTGAGATTGTCGTATCTTCAACCAGCAGAAGTTCGCCCTTCACTTCTGCAAGCGATGACCGAGATTGAGAAGGTTGCTCCTTACTTTGATCTCTCCTTCCAACACACAAGCCCCACAGTGTTGCGTTCTATGCGACGTTTCGGCGATTCTGAAAAATTCTTACACCTGATTACTCAAATTCGTGCCCTCAACCCAGAAGCTGGCATCCGCTCTAACTTCATCGTTGGATTTCCGGGTGAGAGCCAGGCAGATTTCGATTCGGTCGCAGAATTTGTTACCAACGCCAAGCTAGATGCAATTGGCGTCTTTGGTTATTCCGACGAAGATAACACCGAAGCTCTGGGGCTTACCGCAAAGTTAGATGAAGATCTCATCAAAGAACGCGTCGATCTCTTATCTCGCTTAGCAGATGAGATGGTGTCGCAACGGGCGCAAGCTCGAATCGGGGAGACGGTGCGGGTATTAATTGAAGATCAAGAGTTACAAGAAGGTCGCGCTGCCCATCAAGGCCCCGAGGTGGATGGCACCACAACAATCACGGAAAGCCCGGAAGAGTTTGGCGTTGGCCACTATGTTGATGCGGTGGTTATCGACTCAATGGGCGCAGATTTGGTGGCTCGACCACTATGAAAGCGCCATTCACCTTCACTCCGAATTACCTCACGGTAATTAGAATCTTTCTCATTCCAGCGGGTGTATGGGCAATCTTTCATAATCCAAGTAATTATTGGCAGATTATTGCCTACCTGATTTTTTTTACCTTAGCCATGACTGATATCGTCGATGGCCGCTGGGCTCGCAAAAGTGGACGCACGACCGCGCTCGGGGCATTCCTTGATCCAGTTGCCGATAAAGTCCTTATCGGCGCAGCGATGATTTCCCTAGCAATTCTCGATCGATTTTCCTGGTGGGTCTTTGGAGTTATCGCTTTCCGTGAAATCGGAATTACTATCTTCCGATTACTTGTAATTCGCGGTGGCGTCATTCCTGCATCACGTGGAGGCAAATTAAAGACTCTGACTCAAAATTTTGGGGTTGGTTTCTATATTCTTCCGCTGCCATCTTCATTACATATTTTTAGAGATGCTCTTATGGCGGTAGCGGTGGTCTTAACAGTTGTGACCGGCGTTGACTATGTACTCAAGTGGTATCAATCAAAGCGCCCATAATTGAAAGTTACTGGCGAGTTACGCGTAAAACTGCAAAAATTTTTCGCTTTTGTTACCTGAATAATCGGACAAGCGAGGGCAGGTAGGGGTTTACTTTCTGTTATCAAATAGCCACAGGCGGCTATTGCCGAATGAAGCAGAGGTCCTATTGGGAGCATCAGTCTTTACCGTGACGCTCAATCCCAGCATTGATCGCACGATAGCTCTCGCCTCCCTCAAAGTCGGTGCCATAAATCGCGCTGGGGAAATCACTCTTGATCCAGGTGGCAAAGGCGTCAATGTCTCTCGCGCGGCTCACGCGTATGGTGCAAAAACTCACGCTATCTTTCTTGCTGGCCACTTAGGTGGTTCCTGGATGAGCGATCAATTGCGCAATTCTCAGATTCCTCACACTCTTATCTCTGCTGGTAGCGCAGTGCGTAGCAATATGACAATTGTTGAAGAAAATGGAACTGTGACGAAAATTAATGAACCAGGTTCCGTGCTTTCAAATGATGATATTGCCAAGGTAAAGAGCGCACTGGAAGCGCTTGATCTTCAGGGAAATTGGGTGCTCTTTGCTGGCCGACTCAACCCTGGAGCATCACCGGCAACATATTCAGAGTTGGCAGAATTTGTGAAATCGAAAGGTGCCTTAGTTGCCGTTGATACATCGGGCGAAGAGTTGGCATCTGCAGTTAAGGCGCAAGTAGTAGATTTAATTAAGCCTAACCATCACGAACTTGCTGAACTTGTCAGCCGTCCGCTTACAACTATTCAAGATGTTATTGATGCATCACGCGAGGTAATTCGTGGGGGAGTCCGAACAATTTTATGCAGCATGGGATCAGATGGCGCCATCCTCATTACGGAAGATTCCGCTACTCACTGCGAACCACTTACAAAAGTCTCTGGGACTCCAGTAGGTGCTGGTGACATCTTGCTCAGTATCTTTATTTCAGCAGGATGCGATTCGAAAGCTTTGGAAGCGGCAGTGCAATGGTCTGCCGCTTCAGTTCCGCTACCTGGCACTTCAATTCCAACTTCAGAGCAAGCAGCTGCAATTGAAATCGCTTCCCGCACCGATTTTGACCGTTCTCGAGTTTTAGTAGAAGGTGAGTAATGTCAGTATTTAGCGAAGATCTAATCATCCTTGGATTAGAGGCAACCGATAAGCATGATGCGATTGCTCAAATGGCCAAGGTGGCTGTGGCTGCCGGTCGCGGCAGCGATGCCGATCAAATTACAGCTGACGTGATTGCTCGCGATGAAATGGGAACCCCGCAAATCGATGGAATAGCCATTCCGCATGCCCGTAGTGCTGGCGTCAACGATGCGTGTGTCGTAGTTGCTCGAACATCCGGTGTCACTTTCGACCCTGAAGAAGAACCTGCTCAAGTGCTCTTCATGATTTTGGTGCCAAATGAAGCTGGTGACCAGCACATTGAAATTTTATCTAGCCTCGCTCGTCGCATGATGGATCCAGATTTCACCTCCGGATTGCGCACTGCAGCAGATAAAAAAGCCCTCGTTCAACTACTGCAGTCTGGAGATAATTAAGTGAAATTTGTCGTCGTCACATCCTGTGCAACAGGTATCGCACATACATTTATGGCCGCCGAAGCGCTATCACGTGCAGGTAAGGCAGCAGGCCACGAAATCATCGTAGAAACACAAGGTGCTGGTGGATACAAGCCAACACCTGTCGATGTAATTAAGAGCGCAGACGCAATTATTTTTGCTAACGATGTCCGAATTCGTGATGAAGAGCGATTTGAAGGTTGCAAGGTTGTGCGCTCTATTCCAAAGACCGCCATTAAATCACCTAATGATTTGATCGAACAGGCTGTTGCGCTAGCAAATAGCTAATAAAGGTTTCTGGAAGACGATATCGCTTCCAGAAAAGACAACTAAATAGCAATAATGAAAGACCCTCTCCCAAAATCTGGGATAGGAAATGTCAAGAAAGGAACTTCCGTGAGTTCTGGTTCTAACATTCGTCGTTACC
>CAZMBG010000022.1:0-12415 GCA_964564615.1 uncultured Candidatus Planktophila sp. | reverse complement strand
GCGCACGTGGCCGTCGCGTAGTGAATGTAGTTCCTGCACTTTAATTTAGGTCTCAACAAAAACGGGCCGCACTTTCGCGGTCCGTTTTTTTATTACAGAAAGGTGGCGCAATGACAACATTTGTAGATCGCGTCACTCTGTATGCCACCGCAGGTAAAGGTGGAGATGGTTGCGTTTCAGTGCATCGTGAAAAATTTAAACCACTCGGTGGGCCTGATGGTGGAAACGGTGGACGTGGTGGCGATGTCATTTTGATTGTCGATCCCAATGTCACCACGCTCTTAGATTTCCATCATTCACCACACCGAAAAGCGACATCTGGCCAGCAAGGATTTGGGGATCGTAAAGATGGCTCACAAGGTGAAGATTTAATTCTTGGCGTGCCAAATGGCACTGTTATTTATGATGAACGTGGCGAACAAATTGCCGACCTCATTGGTAATGGCACAACTTTTATCGCAGCTAGTGGTGGCGTTGGCGGGCTCGGAAATCTCGCCCTTTCATCCTCGAAACGAAGAGCCCCTGGTTTTGCACTATTAGGCGAACCCGGGGAAGAACGTCGACTTACTCTTGAACTAAAGTCCGTTGCAGACATTGCGCTCGTCGGTTTTCCATCTGCTGGTAAATCTTCTTTGATTGCTGCAATTTCGGCGGCGCGCCCAAAGATTGCCGACTATCCATTTACAACACTTGTTCCAAATCTGGGAGTAGTGCAAGCAGGTGATACTCGATTTACAGTAGCGGATGTACCTGGGCTAATTCCTGGCGCTTCCCAAGGAAAAGGTCTTGGGCTTGAATTCTTACGGCATGTAGAGAGATGTGTGGCACTTGTTCATGTACTCGATTGCGGAACGCTGGAGACTGATCGCAACCCAATCGACGATCTTGATGCAATTGAAAACGAGCTCTCACTCTATGGCGGACTGGAGAATCGCCCTCGTATTGTTGCGCTCAATAAAATCGATCTGCCTGATGGCGCTGCCATGGCAGATATGGTTGAAGACCAACTAAAGAGCCGTGGTTATGAGGTATACAAAGTATCTGCTGCATCGCGAGCTGGCTTACAAGAACTGCTCTACGCTATGGCCAAGTTAGTTCAATCAGAGCGAGCAAAGATAAAAGAAGATGTTCGCACTCGAATAATCCTTCGCCCGAAAGCGGTCGATGACTCAGGATTTAGCGTCCAGAAGAATGGCGATGGTTCATTTAGTGTGCGCGGAAGCAAAGTTGTCCGTTGGGTGATGCAGACCAATTTCCGAAATGCCGAAGCCGTGGGTTATCTCGCTGATCGATTGGCGCAGCTTGGCGTTGAGAAGGCGCTTTATAAAGCCGGTGCCAACGCAGGAGATGAGATTCGTATCGGTTCCGGAGATAATGAAGTTGTCTTTGATTGGGAGCCAACTATCGAAGCGGGCGCTGAACGACTGGGTGGCTTCTTGCATCGCCGTGGCGAGGATTCCCGTCTGGAAGATAATTGGCATGCACCAGAGCGAGAAGATCGCTCTCTGACAGAGGATGAAATTGCACAACAGTGGGAGTACAACACTGATAATCCAAATACTCCGCAAGTATTTATTATTGGAGATGACGAGGAGCTTGATGAACAATGAGCCGATCAGTAGTCACATCTGCTAAACGTGTTGTATTAAAAGTTGGTTCTTCGTCGCTCACAGGTGCAGCCGGAGCGTCACTTGATGCCGACGCAGTAGCTACGGTTGTCGATCTCGCAGTTGCATTGCGAAAGAAAGGCGCCGAAGTTCTGATTGTCACTTCTGGTGCAATTGCCGCTGGTCTTTCACCTTTAGGGCTCGCAACGCGACCAAAAGATCTTCCAACCCAGCAAGCAGCGGCATCGGTTGGTCAAGGACTCTTGATTGCAAAGTACAACGAGTATCTATCGAACCATCAGATTATTTCTTCACAAGTATTGTTGACGACCGAAGACATTGTGCGCCGTTCTCACTACAACACAGCAAATGCCACCCTCACAAAATTGCTTAGCCTTGGAGTAATTCCAATTATTAACGAAAATGACTCTGTCGGCACTGCTGAAATTAGATTTGGTGATAATGATCGACTCGCTGCACTTGTAGCGCTTTTAGTACACGCAGATTTATTAGTTCTCATTTCGGATATTGATGCTTTGTATGACGCGCCACCTTCGCAAGCCGGTGCACGGGCAATTTCAGATGTTCGTGACTTTGCCGATATTGATTCAATTGTTCTTGGGGGAGCAGGTTCAGCTGGCGTTGGTTCTGGCGGAATGGTTACTAAAGTTGAAGCAGCGCGTATCGCGACCTCTGCCGGCATCCCAATGCTCCTTACCTCACTCGCTCAGGCACCTCACAGTATTGCCGGCGGAGATTTCGGAACGCTTTTTCATGCGCACGACGCGAAGGCAAGCTCACGCCTCTTATGGCTGGCACACGCATCAACTCCGCGCGGTCGTTTAATTCTTGATGATGGTGCAGTAACAGCAATCCTTGAACGTGGAGTCTCATTACTTCCAGCGGGAGTTACTGCAGTTGAGGGTGATTTCGTAGCGGGTGATACTGTCGAACTCAAGTCAAAATCTGGTCACATTATCGCGCGAGGTTTAGTCGCTTTCGATAGCGTAGAAATTCCACAAATGCTGGGGCGATCAACGAAAGATTTAGCGGCAACGCTAGGACCAGAGTATGAACGCGAACTTGTACACCGTGACGATTTAGTTCTGCTTTAGTAGATTAGTTCATTATGCGCAGCAGAGTCGGGCTGGCGGTTCTAGCCCTTGTCACAACTCTCTGTTCGCCTGTAGTTATTCAGCAAGCAACAGCTTTCAGTGGATTCGCTTCCGCGCCGCTGAGCGTTACTGCTACTGCAATATCTGGCGGTTTACGAGTTACATGGTCAGCTCCAACCGACGTTGATACCGGCGTTACCGGATATCGTGTCGAGTATTCAACCTCCGGTACTGATGCAACGTGGAACTTAGCAGCCACTTTAAGTAGTAGTACATATTCGTATGACATAGTTCCTTTAAGTACAACTGCAACATACGTTCGTGTTGCAGCTACGACGTCAGCAGGTACAGGTACATACGGATACCCGTGGACCAAAATTTATGGAACAACTGCGCTCAACCGGAATGCTTCTGGCTACGTGACTTATGAGGCAGGGTATGGAGTTGGTGCTAGCGATCCTTTTACAACTTTAAGTTCAGCAGATTTTACTCGTATTCGTTGGCGCCTGGATACAACTATCAGTGGAGTGGCCAAATATGCGGAAGCCGATTCATATGAATGGGTAACTGGAGATTCTACTAAGACAGTTTCTGCCTGGGGACCTACTATCTCATCGATAATGGTTCCATCAGTTAATTCACCTTACGCCTATTCGGTACAAGCAAATGTCACGGATTTGAATGTCTATTCTGATAATACAGCAGTAACAAATGGAAAGAATTTAAGTGGTCGACTTGAGATTTGGCCCTGGAATTATTCGCAGGGCACTAGTGGTTTGACGGGTGCAGGTAGCGCTTCTACATATGACTACGACGACACAAATAACCTTAATGGAACCCACGGATCTTTTCAGATTCACGATATGACAAACTTAAAACCAGTCTTTGTTTGGAATGACACGGCATATGGAGCATCTGCTGCCGTGGCATATGGAAAGAACACAAATGTAAACGGTAATCCAGATTGGACTTTTTGTTCTACCTCGTTGGCAGCCTACGGAGCTTGTCCAACCCCTACAAGTTTTAAACTTCAAATTTTTGTCAACATTCCGGTTACTCCGCTTGCCGACACAGCCGCGCCCACGGTGACGCTGGTTAGCGCATCTAACACTCGAAATGGCGCAATATTGATCTCAAAATCAACCGAAACTGGCACCGTCTACTTAGTTAACCAATCTGTCACCGTAACTAACCTGGCCAGTATTACGGCCGCTGCAAGTAATCTGAAAAATTCAGTGAGCATCACAACTCCTAATCAGAATACAAATATGACTCTTAGTGGTCTTGTAGATGGTATTTACAATTTATATGCAGTAGATCTCTCCGGAAATGTCTCAACTCCAATTCTTGCTTCAAACAGGGTTGATTCAACAGCCCCGACCCTTTCAAGTATCTCAGTCAATTCAACTGGAAACTCAGTTCTTCTTACCCTGAGTGAGACCGCTACCTACGGCCTCTTCTTATCAAGCATGTATTCGGTGTCAGATAGCGGAACCGCGATGTCGGTAACTGGTATATCTGCTTCAGGCAATGTAGTGACTCTTGCCTTGAGTAGGCAGATAAGTGCCGGGGCCAATGTTTCATTTAGCTATACGCCCACTAATGGCGGTTCAAGTTATCGAATATTAGATCTCTCTTCGAATGAACTCGCCGCCTTCTCTTATAGCTCGATTACCAACGGCTCACTTACGGGAGTTTCAGCTAACTTGTCAGTCGCAGATAACCTCAGCAAGGGAACTACTGTGACTATCTCTGTTCAAGTAAATGTTGCGGGCAAAGTCACATTTACAGCTCAAGGAAAGAAATTACCTGGCTGTATCAATAAAACTGCAATCGGAACTTCTCCCATTACAGTCACCTGCAGTTTCAAGCCCGCATACAACGGTTTTGTTGTTATAGGCGCAGTTCTGGTGCCGACCAATAGCGCCTACGGCAATTCGATTTCATCGCAACTGACACGTTTTATTTCACGACGCACCAATAACCGTTAACTCATATCAGCTATCTGTTTCAGAACAGCCGCGACTAGCGGTGATTTATTATCGCTATCCGTCGGCTCATCAGAAAGTTTCACAATCAGCGTCTTATGTGGAATATCGATATAGACAAATTGACCGTGCAACCCGAGCATCAAACTGACCCCAGGATATGGGTGCCACATATATGCGCCATAGCCCCAGTCATAATCCAGCCGGGTCACCGGTGAGGTGAGACGTTTCATCCAAGCGGCAGAAATAACTTGACGTTTAGTTTCAGGAACCACGCCACCATCGAGAATTAATTGTCCAACTCGGGCATAGTCTCGAGCATAAGCATTAAAGCAGCAGAAAGTTTTTTCAATTCCTCCGACGTGATCAACGTTCCAAGTTGCATCATGTTCTGCGCCCACTGCCTGCCATACATGTTCAGAGAAGTAATCAGAGACACTTTGGCCGGTTACTTTCTTTATGACCATGCCAATCATCTGTGGATCAACGCTTCGATAGATAGATTGGGTGCCGGGTTCAAAATCCATTTTCTGGTTATGTTTTAAGAACCAGTACATATCCGTTCCGCCATACATTTGGGCTATAGCGACGCCCCAACCGGAAGGGCCGCTCGGGTAGTTGTCAGAGACACCTACACCAGATTGCATATCCAAGAGTTGTTGAATTGTAATTTTGTCGAAAGAACCTCCAGTTTTATATTCTGGAAAGTACTTTACAAAGGTATCCGATTCTGAAATTTTCCCCTGATCGATGAGCTGTCCCACCACAATCGATGTCATAGTTTTTCCGACCGAATATGACGGTAACCGCATCGCAGCATACTTATCTGCTTTGTAGTACTCATATGTGATTTTTCCGTTTCGAATGACGAGAAAGGCATTGGTATGAGTAGTATTAAAGAAATCCGTGAGCGGCATGTTGACGCCGTTATATGTCACATCACCAATTTTTTCTGGTGTGCCTTTTTCCCACTCGACAAAAGTCTTCGGTGCAGCAGCAATCACGTGCGATGGCATTAAATCTGGAGTTTTAGAGGCAGGGGCAAATCCGAGACGGATAGTTGAGATTGGATCGGGGTAGTGAATTATCTTGGTAAATCCAAAGAGGGCGAGGTAGAGAAGGCCAAGAGTGATAATGGTATTTCGAATGGTTTTTCGTAATCTGCGCACATCGTCAGGGTAGTACTCGATAGACTTCCTGGCATGGATTCGGTCGAATTAATTGCCACGCGTGCGGCAGAAGCCCGCTTGGCAGCTCGTTCTCTATCCACGGCGAGCAGTGCCGAGCGAAAAGCGGCGCTCGAAGCGATTGCACAAGCGCTCATCTCACGAAGCTCTGAAATTTTGGCCGCTAATGCTCTCGACATGGCACAAGCAGTAAAAGATGAGATGCATCCGCAGATGCAGGATCGTTTGCTACTGACTCAAACTCGTATTGATGAAATGGCCGATGGTGCCCGCCAAGTTGCTGTCTTACCTGACCCACTCGGGCGAATTTTAAAAGAATCTACCCTGCCAAATGGGCTGTTGCTTAAGCAGATAAGCGTTCCCTTTGGCGTTGTTGGCATGGTGTACGAAGCTCGACCAAATGTCACAGTAGATGCTGCTGTAATTTTATTAGCTTCGGGAAATGCCGCATTACTGCGAGGTTCATCTTCGGCGCGCAATAGCAATGAAATTCTCGTTTCGGTAATGCGTGATGCCCTTAAGCGAACTTCCATAAATCCAGATGTACTTCAATTGATTCCATCTGATGACCGCTCAACAGTGAAGGCCCTCTTAACTGCGCGCGGCAAAGTAGATTTAGTAATTCCTCGGGGGAGCGCACAACTCATTCGCATGGTTGTCGATGAAGCGACGGTTCCCACAATTGAAACTGGAGCAGGTGTGTGCCATGTCTATGTCGATCAACACGCAGATATAGAAAAAGCGTTACCCATTCTTCTTAATTCAAAGACTCATCGCCCTTCGGTCTGCAATGCCGCTGAGACTTTATTGGTCCACAAATCGATAGCTCCAGTTTTCCTGCCGCTTGCTCTCAAAGCGCTTACTGACGCCGGTGTCGTGCTTCACTGTGACGCAACGGCACAGAAGGTGGCAGAGAAATTTAATATTTCTTCGAGCCCAGCAGTAGAAGAGAATTGGTCTACAGAATATGGTGTTCTTGAAATGAACGTTGGTGTTGTTGAATCGGTCGATGCCGCTTGCGATCACATCGCAAAATATGGCACCAACCACACCGAAGCAATTGTCACGGAAGACTCCGCAACTGCCCAGCGATTTATTGCACTCTCAGATTGTGCGGCAGTCATGGTCAATGCATCTACTCGATTTACCGATGGTGAGCAGATGGGCTTCGGTGCCGAAATTGGAATCTCTAACCAGAAATTACATGCCCGTGGCCCGATGGGCTTACAAGAGATGACCACTACCTCCTGGATAGTTACCGGAAATGGGCAAATTCGCTCATAACTGCCACTTTTTATAGACTGCCCCTATGAGCACTCTCTCTCGCGACGATGTCGCAAAATTGGCGGCTTTGGCCCGAATTGAGATGACTGAAGCAGAGTTAGTCGAACTTTCTTCACAATTCGGAATGATTCTCGATTCAGTAGCCAGAGTTCAAGAAGTAAACCTTGATGGCATAAAGCCAACTTCGCACCCACAGCCAATTGAAAATATCGCTCGCAAAGATGAGGTAAAGCCTTCGCTATCTCCAGAGGAAGCGTTATCGGGAGCACCTGCGCAAGAAGAACAGCGATTCCGAGTTCCTCAGATTTTAGGTGAAGAATGATTCGTAATACCGCAGCTGAAATGTCTGCTGCTTTAGCGGCCTCTGAGGTCACCTCAGTTGAATTAACGCAACAACACCTCAATCGCATTGCAGAAATCGACGGCGAGGTAAAAGCATTTTTGCATGTTGATTCTGAAGGTGCTTTAGCACAAGCAGCGCAGGTAGATGCCGACCGCAAATCAGGTAAGAAGCTATCGCCTCTTGCTGGCATTCCGCTTGCACTGAAAGATGTCCTAACCCAAAAAGGCATCCCAACAACCGCTGGATCTCGGATTCTTCAAGGTTGGCGTCCACCATATGACAGCACCGTTGTTAGTAAGTTAAAAGAGAACGGCATTGTTATTCTGGGCAAGACAAATATGGATGAATTTGCCATGGGTTCCTCCACTGAAAATTCAGGTTACGGTCCAACTTTCAACCCTTGGGATTTATCTCGCACACCAGGAGGATCCTCGGGTGGTTCAGCAGCGGCAGTTTCAGCATTTGAAGCGCCACTAGCAATCGGATCTGATACCGGTGGATCCATTCGCCAACCTGCAGCCCTTACTGGAATTGTTGGAGTTCGTCCGACCTATGGCGCAGTTTCTCGCTATGGTCTCATTGCATATTCATCATCACTTGATCAAGCAGGTCCTTTCGGCCGCACCGTACTTGATACTGCGCTTTTGCACGAAGCAATTGCCGGTCACGATTCTCGCGATGCAACCAGTATTGATGCACCAGTCCCAGCAGTAGTCGCTGCTGCAAAGAGCGGCGATGTTAAGGGAATGAAGATTGGCGTTATCAAGCAACTTCAAGGTGAGGGTTATCAAGCCGGAGTTCTTGCGCGGTTCAATGAGTCACTCGAAGTGCTCGCTGGTCTTGGCGCCGAAATTGTCGAAGTCGATTGCCCCAGCTTTGACTACGCTCTCGCGGCTTACTATCTGATTGCCCCTTCTGAATGTTCATCCAACCTCGCTCGCTTTGATGCCATGCGCTATGGGTTGCGCACCGGAGAAACCGATGGCGCTTCAGCAGAAGCAGTTATGGCTGCAACTCGTGATGCTGGATTTGGTCGCGAGGTAAAACGCCGCATCATCCTTGGCACATATGCTCTTTCCTCTGGCTACTACGATGCCTACTACGGAAGTGCTCAGAAAATTCGCACACTTATCATTCAGGATTATGCAAAGGCATTTACTCAAGCCGATGTCTTGGTATCGCCAACTGCGCCAACTACCGCATATAAAATCGGCGAAAAAGTTGATGATCCTATGGCGATGTATCTCGGAGATGTGGCAACCATTCCAGTCAACCTTGCTGGCATCTGTGGCATGTCACTTCCTGCTGGGCTTGCCGATGAAGATCAACTTCCGGTTGGCTTCCAAATCATGGCGCCGGCAATGCAAGATCAACGGCTCTATCAAGCTGGTGCCGCTCTCGAAAGCGCGCTTTCAAGTAAGTGGGGTGGCTCCTTAATAACAAAGGCCCCTGCATTGGGAGGTACTCGCTAATGTCACTGAAATATGAAGATGTCGTTGCTAAGTACGATCCGGTACTCGGACTCGAAGTACACGTCGAACTTAATACCGAATCGAAGATGTTTTGCAGTTGCGCAACTACCTTTGGTGCTGAGCCAAATACCCAGACTTGTCCCGTCTGTCTAGCTCTTCCTGGAGCGCTGCCAGTAGTCAATGAGACCGCTATTGAATCTACAATCAAAATTGGTTTAGCGCTCAACTGCAAAATTGCGCCATATAGCCGTTTTGCACGCAAGAATTATTTCTACCCAGATATGCCGAAGAATTTTCAGATTTCACAATATGACGAGCCAATTTGCTACGACGGTTATGTCGATGTTGAAATCGATACCGATGAAGGTCCTCAGCAATTTCGCATTGAGATTGAACGAGTGCACATGGAAGAAGACACCGGAAAGTCGCTTCACGTCGGAGGTGCAACCGGAAGAATTCACGGTGCAGATTATTCATTGCTCGACTATAACCGTGCCGGAATTCCACTTGTTGAAATCGTAACCAAGATTGTTCCGGGAACCGGGAAGTATGCTCCAGAAGTAGCTAAAGCATATGTTGCCGAACTTCGCGACATACTTCGCGGTCTAAAGGTTTCTGATGTAAAGATGGAGCAAGGTTCACTGCGTTGCGATGCCAATGTCTCCTTGAAGCCAATCGGCAGTGACATTCTCGGTACTCGATCTGAAACCAAGAACGTAAATTCATTGCGTTCAGTAGAACGCGCGATTCGCGGCGAAATGATTCGCCACGCTGAAATTCTCGATGCTGGTGGCAAGGTGAAACAAGAAACTCGCCACTTCCAGGAAGATACCGGTCTCACCAGATCTGGCCGTTCTAAGGAACAAGCAGAGGATTATCGCTATTTCCCAGATCCTGACTTGGTGCCGGTAAAACCAGATGCAGCCTGGATTGAGACGCTGCGCGCCGCACTACCAGAACGTCCTTCTCTGCGTCGCAAGCGCTTGAAAGCTGAGTGGAACGTACCTGATAAAGAGATGGCAGCAATGGTCAATGCCGATGTTCTCGATATCGTTGAAGCAACAGTTCTCCTCGGAGCAGATCCCACTAAGGCTCGTTCATGGTGGCTTGGTGAAATCTCACGTATTGCCAATGAGAAAGAACTTGCAGTTGCAGATCTATCAATTACACCAGCAGATGTCGCTGAACTCGTCGCGCTCGTTGCATCTGGTGAACTCACAGACAAATTGGCTCGCCAAGTTGTAGAAGGTGTCATCAATGGTGAAGGAAAGCCATCGGAAGTCGTTGCAAAGCGCGGAATTAAAGTTGTTAACGATGACGGTGCACTCTTAGCTGCTATTGAAAAGGTTTGTGCAGAACAATCAGAGACGGCCGACAAAGTACGTGGCGGACACCTTCCAGCTGCCGGCGCTCTCATTGGTGCAGTGATGAAAGAGACAAAGGGCCAAGCAGATGCTGCGCGAGTACGCGAGCTTCTACTTGGCCACTTAGGTGTTCAGTAGTTTAACTACTAGTGCACCACAACGCCTTCATTCTCCACTACCGCTTCTTTACCAACATTGATAAAGAAGAAGAGAACGACCGCACCAACTACCAATAGCGATGCTCCAACTTTAAATGCTGCATCGAATCCATGGACCAGGCCAAAGAGTGCAACTGCATCGCCTAACTTCTGATTTGATGCGATGAAATTAGTTGTAGCAGTCGCTGCAACAGTATTTAAGAGCGCAGTTCCGAGTGATCCACCAATTTGCTGGCTGGTATTGATCATGGCAGATGCCACACCAGTATCGTGATGGTTAACAGCGTGAAGCGCGGTTGAAGTCAGTGGAATAAAGACAAATGCCATTCCTACAGACATAACAATGAGGGAAGGCACGATATGTGTGAGGTAGTTGCTATCGGGCTTAATGCCAGATAGGTAGATCAATCCCGCTGATGAAGTAAGGAGACCAGGAACCATAAGTGGCTTTGGCCCTACTTTTGGAAGCAAGTTCGATGCGATTCCGGCACCAAAGATAATTCCAAAGGTAAATGGAAGGAAGGCAAAGCCTGAACGTAATGGGCTATATCCAAGAACTTGCTGGAAATAAATTCCGAGGAAGAGGAACATCGAGAATAACCCGGCACCAATAGTGAGTGAACCGAGATAGCTTCCACCGCGATTGCGATTAGCAACCACTCGAAGTGGCATCATTGGATTTGCCACGCGAGTTTCAATAATTACGAAGGCCACAAGTAAAACGACTGCGGCAATAAAGAAGGTTACTGTGCGAGTGTCAGACCAACCTACGCGAGCTGCTTCACTGAAACCGTAGGTAAGTGAGAAGAGTCCAGCTGACGCAGTAATTGCACCAGGAACATCGTACGAACGATCGCCTTCAGCCTTTGACTCCCTAATAAATTTCGAAGCCAACAGTCCAGCGATAATGGCAATAGGAACATTGACGCCTAAACACCAACGCCATGAAAAGAATTCAGTCAGAGTGCCACCAAGAATCAATCCAATAGCGGCTCCACCACCAGAGATTGCACCCATTACACCAAAGGCCTTAGCGCGCTCTTTCGGATCAGTAAATGTCTCTGAAATAAGAGCAAGTGCTGCTGGCGCAAGAAGCGCACCAAATACTCCCTGCAGCGCACGTGCTCCGAAGAGCATTCCTTGATTTGCAGCAAAACCACCAAAAGCTGAAGAGGCAGCAAAGCCTAGAAGCCCAATGATTAAGACTTTCTTACGACCAACGTAGTCGCCGATTCTTCCACCAAGTAGAAGTAGCGAGCCGAAAGCGAGTGTGTAGGCAGTCACGACCCACTGCTGGTTGACATCGGTGATGCCTAAATCTTTCTTAGCGCTTGGAATCGCAATGTTGACGATTGATGAGTCGAGAACGACCATCAATTGAGATAGTGCGATAGTAAAGAGGGAGCGCCAGCGATTGGGATCGAGCCCAGGAGTGGCAACGCTATTGGAATTGTTTTTTGACAAGGAAATATCTCCGTTAGTGAGTTGTGGGTGATTGTTGGGTAGAATTCTCTCATGTCTTCCATGAAACCGCGCTCTGGCCTTGTTACAGATGGAATCGAAAGAGCACCTGCTCGCGGAATGTTGCGCGCAGTCGGCATGGGCGACGACGATTGGGATAAGCCACAAATCGGCATCGTCTCTTCGTGGAATGAAATCACTCCCTGTAATTTAAGTCTCGATCGCTTAGCAAAAGCGTCGCGTCAAGGCGTTATCGATGCAGGTGGATTTCCAATGCAATTTGGAACTATCTCTGTCTCCGATGGCATCTCAATGGGTCATGAAGGTATGCACTTCTCGCTCGTATCGCGTGAGGTCATCGCCGATTCGGTTGAAACCGTTATGCAAGCAGAGCGGCTCGATGGAATGGTTACCTTTGCTGGTTGCGATAAATCAC
>CAZMBG010000021.1:0-12447 GCA_964564615.1 uncultured Candidatus Planktophila sp. | reverse complement strand
GGAACTATCACCGATACCTGCGCACTCAAAGATGTTGGTTTCTACTTCACTATTAAATCTTCTGGAATTCTCGCACCTGGCGCAACATACTCGCTTGGCGAAATTGTGAAATGTACAGCTTCACTTCCTGCAGCTGGCGCTTGGCCAACACCGGGCCCTTGGCAATTTAAATTCTTGCCAACACACATCACCCCTAATGCAGCAAATGGTGAATATAGCCTTACCTGCAAACTTAACTCTGGTAACGGCGCTTTGATTCAATTAGATGCAATCTCAACCGCTGATTACACAGATCGAATTGGTTTTGAAATTGGCTGATACAAGTAGAGAGCCACAAGCTGCGAAGGTTTCAAAACTTCCACTTCCAATCTCTGATTCACCGCTGGTCATCGATCTACCTGATGGGCAGAAGATTGTGGTTGGAAAGATGACCCAGGGAAGCGTGATCGAAGTTGCTACCTGGAGAGGTGTGGGTCGCCCCGACAGCCGCACGAGCCGTTTGATGCTCGGCATGGGAACCGGAAATGTCAATGAGGATTCAGAGCAGCAGTTTGCCGGCCAGACTCCGCAGCAGTCGCCACAGCCGGTAAAGCCAAAGGGCTTTGCAGGTTTTATTGCAGTTGCACAAGACATTATTAAGAATTGGGAGAAGATCAATTGGAAGGCAACCTTCCAGGCATTGATTAAATCCAAAAAGAAGGTGAAGCAGTCTGCTCCTCGTATTGAGGCGCCAGCCACTCCGGTTGCCGAGCCAAGCGTTACGCCCGCAATTAGCGTGCATCCGGTCTCGGAGGATTCCGAGATTGAAGAGTGGCTCAATAAAATTTCGGCGCAAGCCTCAAAATCAAGCGCTCGAGCAACCTCAAAGAAGGCAGCGCCTGCTAAAAAGTCCACCACCACTAAAAAGGCTGCGCCAAAAAGTTCCAATTCCCGCAGTAACCGTAAATAACTAGGTTAGACTTTAACAATGAAGAAAAAGGCTATCGGCGTACTCATCGTTCTCGCCATTCTCTATGCCTTTGGTTTTCGAGTAGCCCACCCAGTGGATGGCCTCACCTCAGCTATGGGATCTGCAAAGTCCAGCGTGGTCATCTATCGCGCCTCAGGTGAGTACACAGTAGGACATAAAGTTGTGGTCACTGTTGCTGGGCAAGGTACCGAAACCGGAATCGTTAAGTCCGCCACCAAAGAGACCGCTGACGTCGATACTCGTTCAGCCTTCGTGCGGGTTAAGCAAGATGAAGTTCATGGGCGCTTGCTTCTAGTGGTTCCATTCTTCGGAACTCTGCTCGGCTTTATTGGCCTTTAATTAACCCTGCGGGCTTAAGGTTATTCGCAGAACAATTTGATTTGGTTTGAGCAGCGGGCTTGAACCCAAATCAATCTTTGCACTAGAGAAATAAGCAATCTGCGCCTTGGTAATTTGCGCGCTAAAGAGCAGGGCGCGATATTGTCCATCGGCAGCTCTTTCATTAGCTGCGTATCCGCCCACAATCTTTGCAAATAAAACCTTTGAAGTTTTAGGTAGTTTTTCGCCAGCGATAAAGCCATCGATATCTTTTTGAATCTGCGCTGCATCGAATGATTCATAGGCGATATTGAGGCCTTTGACGTAATTACCGCCTGCAATATTTCCAATGTTTCCAGTACCTGTTAAACCGCCACCAAGCGATGGTACGAAAGAGATTGTGGCTAAGAAGATCACCATCAAAGCAAGAAATGAGTCGGCAAAGAGCCAACCACCTTGCGATGTTGCATCTTCTTCATGGCGCACCAAGCGCGCGCGACGAACTTTAGCCACGACGAACCTTTCGCTTTGGCGCTAAATCATCATCAAAGGTAAATGAATCCAGGAATGAAGTTGTTGAATTCTGTTGTTTAGGAAGCTTGCGAGATGCCTTCTCGATAATCCGGGAAGCATCCTCCAAATTATTAGTGGCTGCCACAAGTCTGCTAATGGCTCCCGCCAAGCTAGCGTTCATAGTGACATTTGTAATCTTGCGCTTGTCATATAGTCCTGCGTGGATTTCAAGAGCGATCGCTTGGCGTTCTTCGTCGGCACGAGCTTCAGCAGCTTCACGAGCACGGTCTGCCTTATTGGCACCTTGAGAAACATAAAGAGTAAGTGCAATTACCGCCATCACAATAATAAAGTCGAGTCTGGCAACATTTCCGATGCGCCATTCATTTCCTAAGATTCCATAGCCGTTCTGCCAGAAATCTAAGAAGTTCACTACATCAGCGCCGTTATCTTTAATATAGAGCGAGAAAGCGGTTGTGGCCTCAGAGACTGCCATCCAGGTAAGGGCAACGGGTGCAAAGACCAAGACATTTCGAATCACTGTCAGCAACCGCACCATCCGAGCCTGCGCAGCGCCAGCAACCACAACAGCATGTGGCAGGTAATCGAGCGGGTTGAGTTCGGCCCAGATATGAAGGTTCTTCTTTGAGTGCAAGGCATCGAGTAGCCCGGAGATGTAGGGATCGTTTTCTACCCGATTGCGAGAGGCGAAATTACGGATCGATTCAATCAGCGCAGAATTATTTGCCGACTTACGAGGGGCCATGGTGTGAAACCTTCCATTGAAACTCAGAACGCGAGTCTAACGGGTACAGCGCATCTCCACCAAGAAAGCCTTAAGACTTCAGCCAGATCGTTGTTCCTGCTGGCAATTTTCCATTCACCAGCGGTTTCGAAGAAACTAGAAATTCGCCGGCGGGAAGCGCATAGGGAGCGCCGCGGAAATTAATCAGGCACTGCCATCCATTAGGACGTGAGAAATGAAGGACTTCTTTATCCGTGGTCTCGTGCCAGGTAATTTCCTCCTCAGCTTGCAAAGTGCGACGTAACGAGAGCGCTTTGCGATATATCTGAAGCGGTGAATCAGGAGTGCCTTCTTGGGCCTCAACTGAGTAACTGCCAAACCAATCTGGTTGTGGCAGGTGGGTGCCGCCACTTCCAAAGCCAAATGCATTTCCACTCTTTTTCCAAGGGAGTGGAACTCGACAACCATCGCGACCTTTCTCCACCTTATGGTTTCTAAAGTAGATCGGATCTTGAATTTGATCTTCTGGAATATCTGCAACTTCGTGCAAGCCGAGTTCATCGCCTTGATAGATATAGGTGCATCCTGGAAGCGCCAAGATAAATAGGTTCGCCGCAATTGATAATTCAGTTCCGACCTTTGTATCCACCGGATTTGAGGTGCCATTCGTCAGCAGCCATTGCTTTGGATCAACAGTTGGATGTAATCCCAACTTAGTCGCGAGTCGAATTCGATCGTGATTGCCAAGAGTCCAGGTTGAGGAGGATTTATTTGCCTGCGCAGCCGCAAGGCTCTCAATCACTGACTGCTTATATTCAGCCGCATCGAACCGGGCATCCATAAAGCGGAAATCAAATGCCTGTCCCAATGTATCCCCACTTGAATAGAGAGGCATGCGCGAATGGTGGACATTTGCTTCTGCTACCGCAACACGTGGTGGATCATATGAGTTAAACAGAGTGCGCCACGTCTTATATACCTCTAGCGTTTCATTTCGGTCGCGCAGAATTCCCTTGCCATCAATCGGCTCCGGTGCTTCATACTCAAGTGTGCTGCGCATCCGCAGTGGCTCCGAGAGATCTTTCTTCAATCCGTGTGCAACATCGACGCGGAAACCATCGACGCCACGATCTGCCCAGAACTTGAGAGTCTCGAGAAAGTCAGCTTCTACTTCTGGGTTGTCCCAATTGAAATCAGGTTGCTCGGGTGCAAACCAGTGCATGTACCACTGATTGAATTTGCCACCATATACAGATTCGTGAGTCCAAGCTGATGGCGCAAAGTGGGAAGGCCAATCTGTAGGAGGTAATTCACCATTCTCACCACGTCCATCGCGAAAGATATAACGTGCACGAGCAGCCGATCCAGGCTCTGATGCCAAAGCCTCTTGAAACCACTTGTGAAGATTTGAAGAGTGGTTTGGCACGATATCTACGAAAATTCGAATTCCAGCGCCGTGAAGCGCGTGAAGCATCTCATCAAAATCTGCGAGCGTGCCGAGCTTAGGGTCGACGTCACGATAATCATCGACATCGTAACCGCCATCAGCCAATGCGGAAGGGTAGAAAGGGCTGAGCCATACCGCGTCGATGTTGAGCGACTTTAAGTAGGGTACACGTGATGTAATTCCCTTTAAATCGCCGATGCCATTGCCATCTGAATCTGCGAAACTGCGTGGATAGATCTGATAAATGGCGGCTTGGCGCCACCAATTCTTATCGCTACTTAAAGACATGCGTGCATACTACCTAGGATTAAAGCTGAATCCACCAAGCGGCATATGCAGGAACCGAGGTATTTTCGTAGATGTGAATTGTTTCACCCGATATTAATTCGTGAAATTTACCTGAAGCAATTCCGTGCATGCTCGCCTGTTGATCGCTCTCAGATAGGTTATAAATTTGCACCACATTGCCGGAAGCATGTCGACGTCTGAAGACGAGTACTGCCGGATTATTGGTGGTAATAACTTCTGTAGCTGTGGAGGCATGTAGCGCAGGAAGCGCCTTTCGTGCATTGATGAGTTCTCGAATCGCGGAGTTAATGGCGGCTTCCACACCGTGCCCCTTGTGAGCTCTCTTTGCCAGTGACCAGTTCATTTCTGGGCGGTGAATCCAGCGATTATCTTCCGCCTTTGATTTATCTTTGAGGTAACTCTTATCGTTGAGCATTCCAAGTTCATCACCCATATACAGGAGTGGCAGTCCACCGAACCCAAAGACCATTGCATATGCGCACTTCAGTCGATTGATTGCAGTTGCCAGAGCGGCTGAGTCAGATTTCTCGATTGCAGCTTCAATTCCAATCAGGCTGGCAGCGCTACCTGAAGTTCGCCGATCTCCGGTAGCTGGATTTGATTGGAAATGCACACCACGGGCAAAAGAACCAGAAAATTCATTTGCATAGAAGTCAGCGAGAAATGCACGATGCAGATTGGGACTTATTCCAATCTCTTGCGCATCAGCATCATCGATTGCCCAACCAATGTCATCGTGGCAACGCAAGTAAGTCGCCCAAGCTGATGTTGTTGGAACTGGTGCAAATTTCGAGAGTGCGTGCGCCATGAGTCTGCCATCACGTGCCGCGAGCGCCGACCAGATCTGCACCATGAGTGAATTGTGATAAGCGAGGTCGGAAACTTTGCCGGCGTGCTCACCTTGACCAAGATAATGCACCACATCGGTAGGGCCGACGATTGCTTCAGCTTTAAAGATGAGCGATGGTGTCGAGATGTGGGCACACGCGCGAAGGGCCTGCGTAATTGCATGAACTTCTGGTTGATTTTGGCTATTTGTACCAAGGCGTTTCCAGATAAAGGCAATCGCATCAAGTCGTAGGCAATCAGTGCCTTGGTTGGCTAGATATCCAATGATGTCCACATATTCAAGGAAAACATCAGGATTAGACCAATTAACATCCCACTGATATTCATTAAAAGTTGTCCAAACCCAGGTCTTCATATCTTCGTAGTAGGTGAAATTTCCAGGAGCAAATGTGGGGAAAACTTCTGGCAATGATTTTTCGAATTGGTCGGGAATGGTTCGATCTTCAAATGTATAAAAGTAATCGCGGTATTTCTTCTCGCCCGCCCGCGCCTTCAACGCCCATTCATGTTCTTTGGCGACGTGATTCAAAACGAGATCTAAGGTAAGAGAAATTCCAGAGGCATGTAAATCGCTTGCGAGTCGGGCGAGATCTTTCATTGAACCCAAATCTTTTCGAACTGACTTGTAATCCTGCACTGCATAACCACCATCATTGGGTGACGGACGAGGTGTCAGTAGCGGCATGAGGTGGAGATAGGTAATTCCTAAATCTGAAAGATAATCAATCTTTTTCCGCACACCACTAAGGTCGCCGGCAAATAGATCTGCATATGCAACATATCCGACCGCTGAAGGTTGCTGGAACCAGTCGGAATTGAGAATGCGCTGAGTATCTCTTGCGCGTAGTTCAGGGGAGCGTTGGCGATGAATCTCTGCGATGACATCAATCAACTTCGGCAGCATCGAATTGGGATCATAAGTAGCACTTAAGCCATCGATAAGATCGCCGCCCCATCTGTCGAACCGCGCCAGGAGATCTGCCAATTGGGCATCGCCTGATAACGCCTTCGCCAGGCGCGCACGGGCCGATATTAGGAGGTCTTCGCGCTGGCTCATGGCGGCAAGGTTACTTTGATGGCTCTACCTTGAGAAGGCAGATTCTCCCGTCACCGCTCTTTGTTATCGAATCGAAATTCTCTTTTCAGAATTATTCATTCCGAGGAAGCGATAAAGATAAACTCAATCTATGAATTTGCTCCATATTCTCGATTTGCTTTCTGTCTTTGCATTTGCACTTGTCGGCGCCCGAGTGGCGGCAGATCGAGGCCTTGATTATGGTGGCATCGCATTTATCTCAATTATCGCCTCGATATCAGGCGGCACGCTTCGAAATGTATTCCTTGGTATTCGACCAATCTGGATCAATGATCCGTGGGTGTTAGCAACAATAGTTCTTGCAGTAGTAATTACGCTAACTATCCGACGAGTTACATATGTCGGCTTCACCTTGCTAGCGCTAGATACATTTGGCTTGGCCTTCGCAACTATGTCAGGCGCTCAGTTGGCACACGATAACGATCTCGCTTGGTATGCAGTAATCATCATGGGAGTAATTACCTCGGTGACTGGTGGGTTGCTGAGAGATGTGCTGTGCCAAGTAGAGCCAGTACTCCTTCATCGCGAAACTATCGGAACTTCAGCTCTCGGCGGAGCAATTGTCTATGTATCACTTGTAAACTCAGGAGTAGAATCGATTTATGCAGTATTGACCGGGGGAGCGGTCCTTATTGCAATTCGAACCATTTCAATCAAGTTCGACCTCCATTTACCGAAATTTAACAAGGCTTAAAAAAGGATGTATTTGTGCTCTCCCGCTTTACGCGTCTAGTACTTCAATTTCGTCACTTAGTAATTCTGCTCTGGGTCGGCGTGCTAGCCTTCGGCGGATACTCTTCGATTCACCTTAATGAGAATCTTTCGACCTCGCTCGCTGTTCCGGGAAGCGAATCGACGCAAGCTGAAGAGATAATGGCTCAACATTTTGGAGAGAACTCCGAAGGAACTTTCACAGTTGTCTACAACTTCAAGCAAGCGACGCATGCAGAAATTGTTGAGATGCAGGAGAAAGTTGAAAGGGCAGCACAATCTATTCCTTCTGGCAAAGTCATCCAATCTAAGGCGCTAGCTGGAATTCTTTATGCTGGAATCGGAACCACTCTCAATCTTAAAGAAGCCTCCCGGCACACTGAGAAGCTACGGGCCGCGTTGATCTCAGAAGGGCTCCGTGGCGCAATGGTTACCGGACCGCCAGCAATTCAGGGAGATTTTGAACCGCTCCTCAACTCAGATTTGAAGTCAGGAGCGTTACTTGCAATTGCTATAGCAATTGCGATTTTGATTGTGATCTTCGGTGTGAGTTGGTCAGTTGCCATACCATTTATTACAGCAGGAGCCACGATTGCTGCAGCCATCTCTGTGGTTTATCTACTTTCTCAGCATTTCTTAATGGTCCTGTACATTCCTAACGTAATTGAGTTAATTGGACTTGGATTGGCAATCGATTACTCAATCCTTATTACCCATAGATTTATCTTTGAAATCAGGGCTCAACATGTCAGCAAGGAGGGGGCTATCGTTGCCACGATGGCTACCGCAGGCCGTACAGTTTTACTTTCTGGGCTCACCGCTTCAATCGGACTCACCACTCTCTTTCTTGTACCTGTACCTTTTATAAGGTCCCTTGGTGCAGCTGGTTTAGTCGTTCCAGTAGTTTCAGTGATTGCAGCCCTTACTTTGCAACCCATCATTCTCTTCTACCTAGGCGAAAAAGGAGTTCGTCCATACAAAATCAAAGGAGTCTTCAATTCGGTTGAAATTATGGATGGATGGTGGGCAAAGATCGCGGGAATTGTCATTACAAAGCCTTGGCGAGTCTTCCTCGGTGGCACTCTTACGCTACTAGTCGCAGCAAGTTCTATCTTATGGTTACAACTCACTCCTACCTCGCTGAAAGCGATACCTACCCAGATAGATTCTGCTAAAGCTCTCAACTTTGTTATCGACCATATTGGGCCTGGGTTAGTGACACCAACTGTTGTAGTGATTGATTATGGAATGCCGGGACAAGCAGCACGCGCTGAAAACTCGAAACTCCGCACCGATCTTGCACTCAGTATTATCGATGATCCTGAAGTTCTAGCGGCCAGCACTGATATCACTCCCAGATATGTAGATGTATCTGGTCGCTACCAAAGAATCTTCATTATGGGCGTCCACGAATTTGGATCACCTGAGTCACAGAAATTTATACAGCGGCTTAGAAGCGAATACATCCCGCAATCTGATTTAGCTAAGAAATCAACAATCTATGTAGGGGGTGCAGCAGCACAGGGAGTAGATTTCCTTAATCGGGTATATAGCCTCTTCCCGTTCTTAGTCGCGGCTGCGTTAGCTATCGCCTACTTCCTACTGATACGTTCATTTAGATCGTTGATTCTTCCGCTCGTTGCAGTACTGCTCGATGTAATCTCAATCGCAGCAACGTACGGTGTATTGGTTGCAATATTTAAGTTCGGATTTCTATCGCCAATTTTGGGTACCTATCAAATTCCTCAAATTGAGGGATGGGTCCCAGTCTTTCTCTTCGCAGTTCTATTTGGGTTATCCATGGACTACGAAGTCTTTATCGTTACTCGAATGCGCGAAGCCCGCGATGCCGGCTTAGATACAAAGAGCGCTATTCGGGAAGGTTTGGCTCATACCGGAGGAGTCGTTACCGCCGCCGCAATCATTTTGGTTGGAGCGCTAGGTGGCCTAGCAAATGGGCAGATAGCTGGTTTGCAAGAGTTAGGAGTTGGGCTCGCGATTGGAATTCTGATCGATGCGACAATCGTGCGCACGCTATTACTTCCTAGCGTGATGACCATCCTTGGCCGTTGGAATTGGTGGCTACCAGAGCCAGTAGCTCGAGCAGCATTCACACAAGCTTCTGCCCTGAAGGATTAGCAATGGAACACTAAAGCCCCACCGTATTCACGATGGGGCTTTAGTGTTATGACCGGCTATTACTTTGTTATCGTAAATTCAAAGTGAACAGCTGGTTGCTTGTATCCAAGTGCTAATCCAAAGAAGTCTGTGTTGTAAGACAACACCGGCAACATTGAATATTGGGTATTTGCATATGAAGGCTGGTTTGAATACATCACTGGATGCAAGTCGACGATATGTGTTCCTGGCTTTCCGGTTGCACGAAGGTGGACAACCATGTATCCATTGGAATTAAATCCACATCCATATCCGATGTAGTTATTGTCGTATGTGACAGCCATAGTGTTATCTAGCTGCGTCCATCCGACGCCCTTCATCGCGATTGTGATTTCATCTCCAGCCTTGAATTTCATGGTTGGAGTTCCTGACCCGGCACGATCTTCAGGGAGATTAGAGACCTGTGCCTTAGCCAAACCATAGGAGATTGTCTTGCCAGCCTTCTTGTACTCAAAGATGCTCTGCTTAACAAAGAAGCTCACTTGAGCTTGGGCGAGGTCGCCTTTCTTGATCTGAATTGCGTGGAATCCACCTAAATGGTCTGGCACTTTGATTTCGCTGGATATATCGCCATTGGCATCAGAAGTTACAGTTGAGATGGGAACTCCGCTATAAACCCAGCAAGTACCGGTGGTGCAGTTGACGCGATTGCCAACGACCGTAGCCCATGCCAATTGATAAGCGGTATTTGGCGTCAATCCATTCACAGTGACTTTAACTTTCTCGTCAACGACGCCTTCGGTCTTATCGAGCTTCATCGTTGCTTTGGAAGTTGGATCAATTGGCTCATTCATTAAGGTGCGTTGAGAATAAGTTGGATTGACCGTTTGAGGGTACACAATGGAAGCTTTCTTGGCGCCATTATCTTTAGTGAGTTTAAAGGTCTGGCAATCGCCACCTGCATAAGGAACAGGGGATTGATTGATGTTCATATATTGAATACCAATACCTGCTGTTCCGCAGATGTAATGGTCACCAACATCACCTGAGGCGTATAGTTGAAATGTTGATGTTCCTCGAGTCCAAATAGATTGAGCCTCACCTGCATAGTTGTTATCCCAAAGTACAGAGATTCCACCTGTGTAAAGGTTTGGGCCCATGCCCTTGTAAGTCACAGTAATTGGGGTTCCAAGAGCACCGCTCTTCGGAGTGATTGAAATGGTTGGAGTCATCTGCACTGCACCCTTAGCAACCGCTACGCCATTCACTACAGCGTAGATATCGTGCGGTCCACCGAAATCTTCAGGCATCTTTGCGGTGAATTTGAAAGCACCACTTGCATCAGTGGTTATTTTTCCCATTACCACGTGGAATTTATCCCAACCATAACCCTTGTAGTTCACAGAGTTTGGTAAGAGATCTGCCTTCCAGTATCCGGTTGCAGTAGACCATGTAAGGGTGAGCTCAGTATTAGCTGGTCCAGTTCCCATCAAAGTGAAGGAAGTCCCTGCTGGTCCTTGCATTGTGTCGACAGCGATTGCCGTGACTCCAGAAATCGGATCAGTAAATGTTATTTTCTGTCCGGTAAATGGAAGCGCTGGTACACCTTTAAGATCCGATGGAGCATAGATCTTCTCATCTGATAAAAGCGCGGTGTCTGCTGCATATGCGGTACTTCCTACCATTGTGATCGGTAGTAACGCTGCTACAGCGACTCGTAGCACTGACTGACCCTTCATTTTTTTCATTTCAATCCCTCCGAATTTATTGTTATTAGGCTTTAGGTGCGTACAGAGTTAAGAGCGAGGTAGCAGCAGCCCAGTTTGGAACGTAGGTTCCGGTTGCGCCCTTGAGAGGGTGGAGCAATCTCTTGGTGCGGTAGTAGCTGACCCACTCATATGTTGTGACGCCATCTACTGTCTTTGATACCCGCTTTGAAGCGAGAATCTTTCCTACTGTGATGTCCTTAGCAACCATAGTTACCTTGTAGTTGATAATTCCGAGTGTGCTGTACTGGCCTACCGCTGTACCGGTCTTGAGTACGCCGGTCCAGAAGGCGGTGCCGCTGTGATTGCCATAGTTCAACTGAATTGGATCCTTAACGCCAGTTACTTCGATATATGCCTTGGCTGTATTTGATGAATCCATTGTTGCGCCACCTAAGTCGGCATTATTTGCATAGACACGGAAGACGATTGTCTGACCTAGAAGGTATTCAGATTGAACTGCACAAGCAGAGAAACGTGGTGCAAGTACACCAGTTGATCCTGAAGCTAAAACCGTATCAACGAAGATATTGATGGGAGAAACGTAATCACCTTGGATTGGCGCTCCCACTTTTACGGTTAATGGAGCAGAGGTCACAGCCGCAACAGTTGTGTCGGTAGGTGTGAAAACTGCAGTTACTGGCTGAGGGCCAGATTTAGTAGCCAACCAGCTGCACTTTGCTATAAATGGTGCAACAGTTGTTGTGGCAACTTTGTCACAACCAGTAATGACCACACCATTTGCAGAGAATGCGACCGAACCTGCTGAGTTAGTTGTAGCAACCAATGCACCTGGGATCAAATTGACAACCGCTGATGAACCACCAGTTACGACTACTGTTGCCGCATCTGCCGCTTGGGCAGGTGCGATAAATCCGATAACACCAAGAGCAGTAACTGCCGCTCCTGCGATGATCTTTTTCATGGATATTTCCTTCCTTCGTTTGAATTTTATGAAGTTGTGTAATTACTTGGTAACGATGTTGCCTGAGATATTGAGGCTTAAGGCAACCTTTTCAGAGGTTCCTGCACTAGTAGATGAGATATGGAATTTGCCAGTAACTTTGAGTGAACCTGAGGCGCTTGCAAACTTGCCAGTGCCGCCCTTGATGATTGCATTACCGGTAAGGACGATGTCTGTTGGACCAGACTCATCATCTGCGCAACCCTTTGTTGATGAGTCGAACTCAACTTTGAGTGTGCTTCCACCGCCGCTGAGAACGCCATCACCAAGAATGATGTCGCACTTACTTTGTGGAGAGGAAGATCCCTTGCCACTCAACTCTGAAAGTCCAGCATTTGTTGAGCCACTTGATGTTGCAGTTACTGATGTTGCTTGTACTCCAGCATCGCTCCAGAGGAGAGCAAGCTTTCCGGTGTAAGTCGCGCTAAATGCTGTTGTGGTAGCTGCTGAGGTAGATGCCTTAGTCGTTGCCGCTGGCTTGGTAGTTGTCCAACCAGTTGGACACTTTGCAGTTGTGACAACCTTTGATTGAGTTCCTTTGTAACAGGTGATTTTCTTTGCCGCCGCATTGGCTGTCGATGTTAACGAAATTGCTGAAAGTGAAGCAATAGCAATGATTGTGAGTGTTTTCTTGAAAGTTT
>CAZMBG010000020.1:0-13417 GCA_964564615.1 uncultured Candidatus Planktophila sp. | reverse complement strand
CGGAACAACAGTCAACCGTATCCTCGGTAAGGCTCAGTAATTCTCTTCGCATAACAAACACGTATTACGTATCACAGATAGATTAAAGGCCCCGGCTTACAGAGCGTCTGCGCTCATGTAGGTCGGGGTTTTTACCTGCAGCTGGCAATCCAGTAGGTCGGTTGTAGGTGTGGATAGCCGCTCACATAGCACCGTGCGCACTGCCATTCTGCGCCCATGGCTGAGCGCAGAATCTCATTGATAGATGGTTTAACCCTTGCACGTCGCGGCGATAGTTACATCTTAGGAAATCGCACGCGCTCGCTGGAAATCTCCCCTGGCTTCGAATATGCAGCTGTGCGCGCGCTCGCTCGAGGCGAGGACCCGACAGTTGCCAATTCGCAATTCGCTAGCTCTCAATTCACTAGCTCTCAATATGCGCGCTTGGTTCACCGGTTACACCATCTCAACTTTCTGATCACTGAACGGAAATCGTTAGCGATGCCACAACGCTATCTCCAAGCAGTCACCGAGCGCGATGTCTCTGCCCATCAGATGTTAGATCGTGCTCAACCTGAACTACTACAAGCTCAATGGATTGATGGTCGATCCGATGGTGGTGCAACCACAATTGGCGCTCGAGCGCATTCTCATATTGCGCTATCGGGACGGTCGCGAACCATATCTCTTCTCCATACAATTTTATTATCGAGCGGAGTCAGCGCCATCTCGTCAGCAGATTTTGATGATCAACCTCTTATTACCAATCACGATATTGGAGTAGCCGGAATTACTCCGACTGATATTGGAAAGTCCTACTATCAATACACAGACCAATTACGTCGACAGTTAGCCCTCTCTCCCACATCACGTTCACAGAAGCGCGATCAAAGTCAGAGCGCTCCACATCTCGTGATTCATTATGGATCTCCAACCCCCGATCTCATCGCCGACTGGATGACAGCCGGTTTACCGCATCTTGTGATCTCCCCACCATTCGGTGATCACTGCACAATAGGACCACTGGTTATTCCTGGAAAAACACCGTGTTTACGCTGTCTCTCCCTCTTTGAAATTGATTGCAACGGATGGAGCAGCTTCGCTGCCGAGCCGCTCACTCCTATTTCCGAATTGCCCATGCATATTGCACATACTGTGGCGGGCATAGTTGCATCCATTGCACTTCATTGGATTGACTCCCAGAGCGATCAGATTGAGCGAGAGCGATTAACTCTCATTGGAGAATTTCTCGATCTAGATTTTCAAAGAAGTGCACAGCCGCAGGTGGTGGCAATCTCTCGCCATCCACTCTGCGGTTGTCACTTTCTAGAAAGTTAACTCTGAAATTTAGGCAGCAATCTCTCGAGCTGGTCTTCCAGGGCGTCGTTTGCGGGCAATCACTTCCCCAGCTTCAATTAACTCGCCGCCCCATACTCCACATGGCTCTTCGCGCGAGAGCGCTCCAGCAAGACATGCTGACTTCACGGGACAACCTCCGCACAACTCTTTCGCAGCATTGATCTCACTATCGCTATCGGCGAAGAAGAGTTCGGGGTCCGAGTTATGGCAAGGCAAGGTAAAGGCCTTGGCGTTATCGGATGTGTATGTGACATCTGATAGCCCAATAAATTCACCTGTCTCTGCCCAACCTGGTATTTGTAGTTCGCTCAATAAAATGCTCATCGATTGAACCTCCCCTTCTCTCTCTTCTTTATCGTGTTGCTGGATATAAAAAATGGCCCCGATCCCTTGTGGGTTCGAGGCCTTGGATAATGTATCTATCGCTAGATATTTAGCTCCATTGCCTCAGCCCCGGTATAGAAATGATTGGCATAGAAAGCATGCTTTGTAGGCCAATTTGTAGGGCGTGTGGCTGACTTTGGAGCAGCAGAAAGGAGGGCAGCTGGCGCTGACAGAGCGATTGACTGAAGCATTCGCTGATCTCCCTTACTGTGACAATTAAGTTCTTTTACACGTTTTCTGGATTAAATGTAAATCCAGAAGGCGTAAGGGTAGAGGACGGCGAAGGTTTCGCGCAAGTGAATTAAATTCAGCTTCATCAGAGCTAGAGCTGAGCTTGCTCAATAAACCGCGACGGTTCACCTCGATACGAGATATGTAACTCTCTCTTCGCGCGCGTCATTCCTACATAGAAGAGGCGGCGCTCTTCATTGATATAAGCCGCATCATGTAAGGCGGAGCCATTCTGGCTATTGCTCAGTGGAATTAGCCCCTCTGAGGCGCCCACTAAATAGACCCGCTCCCACTCCAACCCCTTGGCTGCATGTAAGGTCGCGAGCGTGATGACCGGCATCTGTGGTGGATTATTTTGCGAGACTCGTTCCTCTACTTCTCGGAGATAACCACGAAGTGATTGCGGCTGAAATTGTGGGTCGCTCGCAAGTTCCCGTCCTAGATGTAGAAGAGCTGCAATTCCATCAATAGCTTCGCCTGATAAAAATGGAGTTGCAATGGCGCGCAACTCATCAATCCAATCGTGGTCGTTATTAGGGATCACCGATGCTTGGCGCACCAAGGTGAGAAATTCCTTCACATCAGGGCGGTCGAAGAATCGCTCTGTACTTCTTACTTGGTATGGAATTCCAGATTTATTGAGTGCGCGCTCAAAAGCGGCGAGTTGGCTATTGGTGCGCGCCAAAATGGCAATCTCTTGTGGCGCTGCTCCCGCGGCAAGTGCGCTGGTGATATGGCTCAAGACGCCAGCGATTTCGCCGCTCTCGTCACGATAACCGTCGAGCGTAGGTTTATTGCCGGCGCTATTGATGGGACTCAGTTCGTGGCCCATCTCAGCGCTCCGTAGCAAGGTATTTGCAGCCCGCAAAATTTCTGGCGTTGAGCGATAACCCGTGCTCAAACGAATTACCTCTGCATCTGGAAAACGTTGTGTAAAGGTATTGAGAAATACTGGAGTCGCGCCGGCAAATGAATAGATTGTCTGAGCCGGATCACCAACAACGCAGATATCATTTCGATTACCTAACCAGGCATTGATGAGTCGTTGTTGCACTGGAGAAATATCCTGATACTCATCGATGGTGAGGTATCGATATTGATCTTGAATTCGTTCACGAACATCGCGCTCTTCTTCCAGCATTGCTGCAGTAAGGAGCAGCACATCTTCAAAATCGATGGCAACTTCTTGGCGCTTTAGCAATTCATAGTTGATATATATCTGTGCTAACTGCTCGCTATTTATCCGCGGCTTAAATGAACGATTGTTCACCTCATTAATAAAATCTTCTGGTGCGACTTGAGAAACTTTGGCCCACTCAATTTCAGAGGCGATATCGCGCATCAATTCGCGATTTGTGATGGCAATCTGATCGGATAACCCTGCTCGGCGAATAGATTCCGTAATAAAGCCAGCTTTGGAAGTCATTAAATCTGGGGTGCGTCCGCCAAAGACGGTAGGCCAGAAGTAGAGCAATTGTTTCAGCGCCGCCGAGTGCACCGTACGAGCGGCAATCTGAGGAACTCCCAAAGTGCGTAATCGCGCCCGCATCTCACCAGCTGCACGGGCTGTAAAAGTTAAGGCTAATACTTTCTGTGGATCCATCGTTCCAATCGCAACTGCATAGGCGATGCGATGGGTAATGGCGCGAGTCTTACCGGTTCCAGCGCCAGCGATAACGCAGACGGGGCCGCGAGTTGCCAGGGCAACTGCGCGTTGTTCTGGATCGAGCGCTTCTAGGATGCTCATGGCATCTAATAGTCTGGCATCTAAAGGTTTGGCATCCATCGGTTGCCGCTCGGACTCTATCTCCATGTCTCTCCACCGCGGGCCTGCTCGCCGAGCCACATCTCAATCATCTGTCGGGCAACGCTAATTGTTGGAGGTAGAAGGAGCGATCCATCAGCAGCTGCCGACTTTAACTCTTCCCGAGAGAACCATCTCACCTCTGTAATCTCACTTCCATCTGGCTGAGCAGCCTTTGGATTGCGAGTAATAGCGGAGAAGGCAATCATCACGCTAGCTGGAAATGGCCACGGTTGCGAACCTAAATATGTAATCTCATCTACATCAACACCAGACTCTTCGCGAACTTCACGAGCAACGCATTGTTCGAAGGTTTCGCCTGGTTCGAGGAATCCAGCAAAGGTAGAGAATCGTCCTTCTGGCCACACTGGCTGATGGCCCAATAAAATTCGATCATCCTCATCTTTGACTAACACAATGACTGCGCCATCAGTGCGCGGATGATGTTGCATCTGATCCACATCACACACTCGTACTGCGCCACCTAAATCTGATCGAGTAGGGCTGCCGCACCGTGAACAACGTGGGTGCGCGTGGTGCCAATTCGAGAGCGCAATCGCGTGCATAGCTAATTCAAGGTACAGGGGTGAAAGTTCTGTTGCTATCTCGCGGAGCGATTTAAATTGATCTTTGCCACTCTCGCTCTCATCTGGTTCGCGATGAATCGCAAAGTAAGGTTGATTATCTTCGGTTGATATTCCTAAGAAGAAAGGTTCTCCCTCAGGCAATGAATCACTAGATAGAAATTTCAATTCGCTACCTAATACTCGAACTTTGCCACCCGATACTTCGAAGAATTGGGCGCGTTCAGCTAAGGCAGCCAAGGCGGCCGGCTTGTTACGCACGTGTGAGGCTCGATCAACCATCGAAACACGTGAGGCAATAGGAAGCCTTGGCTCGCTCATGGGTCGAAGGCTACTAGTCTCTCTCCATGCGCATCACCTCGTGGAATATCCAGCACGGAGAGCTCTACGGACCCGATAAATCGCTCACATTTGAGCATATTCTCGACGGAATTGAAGCCACCGGCCAGAGCGATATCTACGCCTTCCAAGAAGTTGATTGTCGATTGCCTCGAAGCGGTGCAATATCGCAGCCGGAAGTTCTTGCGCGGATTGCAGGAAATGCCGAATATGCATTTGGTGCGGGTGTGATTGGCACTCCAGGACAAGGCGGTCGCAATGTTCTCGCCCACGAAAAAGAGTTGGTGCGCAATGGCGATACTACTTTTTCTGGATACGGAAATCTCTTACTCTCTCGAATACCGGTGAAGCAATGGCTCCGTTTTGATCTCGGCCATTCACCAATTGGTATGCCCTTAACTTTTCCTGTAGACGGCAAGATGAAAACTTTTTACTGCAAAGATGAGAATCGAGTAGCGGTTGCGGCGGTTTTGGAGAATGGATTTACTGTAATTAATACCCATCTCTCTTTTGTTCCAGGTCCAAGTCTCTTTCAACTGTGGAACTTGATGCGCTGGGCGCGAAAAATTGAGAAAAAATATGGAACGAAGGCGATTATTGTCGGAGATCTCAATCTTCCGGGTGGAATTCCTCAGAAATTTTCATCCTGGCGTTCGCTCCGTGATGGATTTACCTTTCCGCAATGGAAGCCGACTCGCCAACTCGATTACTTTCTAATTCATCGATCGCACACAGTACAGGCAGAAGTCATTGAAATTTCAGAACAGCCATTTAGCGATCACGTTGCAACTTCAATACGAATTCAATAGCTCAATCAGTTCTACTTCGCTTAATAAGTTGCTCCGGCGGTCAGTAATTCCAGTGGGCACATAATGAAAAGCTGCGCTTACCTGGTTGATATCAACGTGGGCGAGCTTCGCCCAAGCCAATCGATAAATTGCCAATTGAATAGCCGAGTCGCTATCTAGCTGCTGAGCGCCAGTCTTCCAATCAACTACCTCAAAACCGCTCTCTGTCTTATAGATGGCGTCGATTCGCCCACGAACTAAAACTCCAGCGATCATGGTTTCAAAAGGCACCTCGACCGCATGGACGGGCCGGTTGGCAAACTCAGAGTTAAGCCACTTCTCTTTTAACTCCTCCAGCGTGAGATCAGATTCAATCGGAGCTAGTAACTCAAAATCTTCATCATCAAAGAGCAGAGCATTGGTGAGATGTTTTTCTACCCATAAGTGGAATGCGGTACCGCGATCAGAGTATTGATCGCGAGCGCGTGGCATTGGACGGCGAATCGCCTTTGCGAACTCGGTCGGATTCTTCTTTAGCGAAATGATTGCCGAAGGAGACATCCGGGTAGGACGTGGGATTTCAACTGTCGATGCGGCAAACTCCGCAGCTTCAGCAATAACTGCGCGGGCATCGGCAAACCAATTGCGCGTATCGGCCTTCGCGTCGATGGTGTGGCTAGCGCTATCGAGATTAATTGGTGAAGCTTGCTCAACAAGTTGAATGTGAGCTTGAAATTCTTCTCGGCGATGTGCAATCGGATCGCGTGGCCATTGCATCTGGGAATGAGGAAGTAGCGATGTATCTTGCTTCTTCTCATCAGGCTCTTCACATGCATCAATGACGGTTCCGTGTTGTCGAGCAATCTCTTCTACCCAAGAATAAATCTCTGACTTCTTAAGCACATTAATACCTTCACTCCAATATGCAGCAGAGGCGAAGAGATGTGTTCTTGCACGAGTAACGGCAACATAAGCGAGGCGATGCTCCTCCAGAATTCGTTCAGCTTTACATTTCTTTTTGAAATCATCCAATGCGCTGCTTGATTCGGAATAGATAGTTGCGTTCTCTAGTCCGTGGTGTGGCATAGCGTTGCGATAGAGTGGAAATGGCAGGACGCCGACATTGGTAAGCCAATTTTCTAAATCGCGCGAAACATCGCTAGGGAAGGTATCGACATTGAGACCTGGTAGCGCAACCACATCCCATTCCGCGCCCTTAGCTGTATGAATAGTGAGGATTTGCACCACATCAGGGTTGGGCTCGGGTGCGCTCATCTTTAGCCCACGTTCACTTGAAGCTGCGGCATCAAGCCACGCGATAAATCCGGTGAGTGATCCACCTGTACGAGCGAATGCGGCAGCTTCATCTATAAATTTATCAAGATGGCGCCGCCCACCGCCGCGGCTTTCGCGTAGTGCAACTTCCACTTCGAGATTGAGGTAGCGCTCAATTTCAAGGATGAGATCTACCAATGGCGCAGATGCGCGCGCCCGTAGTCGGCGAAGGTCACTAGAAAATTGCACTAAGCGCGTAAAGCCAGCAGTCGAGAATTGCGAGGAATCAGCCAGCTCAATGAGATCAAGGGCTTCGATGAGTGAACTATTTTCAATATCATCGGCTTCCAGCGCCATTGGATTTCCGTTAATGATATTGGCGACTATCGCTCGCGAGTCAGTGGATTGCGCCTTTGCAACCGAGTGCGAGTATCTACCTAGAGCGACAATATCTTTTGCACCGAGATTGATGCGAGGTCCGGTGAGGTGGCGCATAAGCGCTCCACCAGCATCTGGCGACTCAATAATGCGCAAGATTGAGATGATGTCAGCTATCTCTGGCACATTCATGAGGCCAGCTAATCCGATGACTTCGTATGGAATTTTGACAGCATCGAGAGCTGCTGCAATCTCTGGAATGAGTCGTCTGCTGCGCACTAAGACAGCAAAGGTATTTTTCTTACCTTTTGCTTTTTCACTTCCCCACAACGGTAGAAAATATTCCGCTATCGCTGCAGCTTCTAATTCGCGAGTCTCATATATGCCACAGACGAGATTTCCGACACCAGCTCCTTTGCGAGTTTGAAGCGGTGGGACTGCAATCTTCATCGATGGCAGAATCTGAGCAGAAATATGATTTGCTAATGTAAGAATTGATTGATCGTTACGATACGTGGTGCTCAAGTTATATTGGCTCTGACCATTCTGACCTTCCACCTTCGGAAAATCACGGTTAAATGCGCCAATAGTTCCGGCTGCAGCTCCACGCCAGGTATAGATGGATTGGTAAGGATCGCCAACAGCAGTTACTGGATGGCCAGCACCAAAGAGTGTGGAGAGTAAGCGAATTTGTGAGTGAGATGTATCTTGATATTCATCAAGAAGCACGACGTGATATTTAAATTGCTCGTGTTCGACCACATCTGGGAAGCGGGCCGCAATTTCGCCGGCGAAGGCAATTTGATCATCGAAGGAGAGTTGTCCGCCTTCCCGTCGCTTTTCGAGAAATTTCTCTACCATAGGTAAAATGGCATTGCGTTGCTGCAACACCTTAACCACATCTAACGTTACTTTGTTGGACTTGCCATTCAGCGAAGCTAATTTTTCAATCAGCAGATTATCGACGCGTTCAATATCGGCAATGGTGGCGCCGTGTTCGAGCATTCCGGTTGCCAACTTCATTACCTGATTGACCACTTTATCGAGACCATCTGTGGAGTTAAATTCTGGATCATCCCAATTTTGCACAATGGATCGCGCCAACATCCAGATATTTGCTTCGCCCAGCGGCTTTGAATCAGCGTCGATGCCGAGTCGAATTGCATTTTCAGAGAGCAATTGCGCAGCATATGAATGGTAGGTCGTGACATTAGCGTCGAAGCTCTTAAAAGGAACGGGGAGATTAGCCAGTTCCATGCCAGCTTTCAATTGCTGGAGGCGCTTGCGAATACGTGCACTCAATTCGCCCGCAGCTTTACGAGTAAAGGTGAGTCCAAGAACGCTCTCTGGCTGAACAACTCCATTTGCTACGAGATAAACCACACGAGCAGCCATGGTCTCGGTTTTGCCAGAGCCGGCACCAGCGATAACAACAGCTGGCTCCAGTGGATTGGAATGGATTGAAATGATCTGCTCTTGTTCTGCCGAAGGAGCATGAAAGTCAGGGTCGACAGAGCGAATTAATTGAGCGACTTGGGCGGGTGTAAAGACTTCTTGTGGTTGCGACATTATCCGATCACCGTTGCCCCTTCATAGTAAAGCGGACATGAACTCTTGACTGGGCACTTCTGGCAGAAAACATTCTTCTTCGCCATAAAGGTGGCGCCACCCATGCGAGCGGCAATCTCCTGTAACTCTTGCGAAACTAATTCCACATCAATCGGATCGCGATATCGATTCATCGACTCAGTCTTGGCAGCCGTTGCTCCGAGATAGACCAATTGCGACCGTTCAATCTGCGGATTATCTGGAAGTTGTTCTTCTAGCTTGTTGAGAATGACTGCAAGTTGATAGCACGCCAACTGTAAATTTTTCTTTGCGTCCTTATCGGAGATAGCTTTTCCAGTTTTGAAATCAATGACGGTGTACTTGCCCTCGCCGGTAATTTCAATTCGATCAATGGATCCCTTTATGCGAGTAGCGCCTAATGTAAATTCAAAATCTAGTTCGACTCCTAGAACCTTCTGTGAGGTAGAGGCCTGATACTCATAGAAGCGCTTGAGTAAGGTGCGGGCTTTTTCATAAGCGCTGCGATCAATCCAGCCACGGGTATCGGAAATGGTTGGCCACATAGCTACTAATTGTTCGGCTAACTTCTCTTCCGTTGCAGTTGGATCTTCCACGGCCAGACGTGCATATTCGTGGATAACAGAACCTAGTAGTGCACGTGATGAATCGCCATTAGTGCCGCCATTCTTCTCTAGCAACCACTTGAGTTCGCACTTTTCAAAAGAGTCAGCTGCACTTGGTGAGAGCTGGGTGGTTTCGCCATCTTGAGAGAGTGGCGCAGTAGTACTGATAGGAAGCGCACCGGTCCAGTGTTCAGGTTGGGCGATCGAAATCCCGCGCTGACCGAGGGTAGAAAGTAAGGTGGCGGCGGTAGCTGCATCAGGCCCGGTAAGTGCGCGACGTAGATCTGCCACCAACGCATTTGCTGTCATAGGGCGAGCAGGTGCTGCTTTACTTAATTCAAAGCCTTGAGATTCGTAGGCGTCGATAAAGAAGGTTGATGGCATATCTTCTTCGTGGCTAAATGCGGTGAGGTGAACTTCTTCACTGGCGCGGGTAATAGCTAGATGAAATAACCGGTATTCATCTTTATATAGTGATTCGGCGGTGATAGTGCGAAGTGGAAGATCGCCGATCTCTTCACCGTGGCGTATACGTTCAACTAAACGTTCGGCCCCTAGCAAAGAGCTGCGTTGTTTGAGATTTGGCCAACTTCCTTCTTGGAGTCCGGCAACATAGACGCGCTTAAATTCGCGACCCTTTGCGCTGTGGATCGTCATAATTTCTACAACATCAGGACGAATGCCTTTATACGCAATGACATCGCTTGCAATATCTTCATCTGAAATTTCATCGAGGAACCGTTGCGGATTGCTATTGGGAAAACGATCCATGTGACGAGCTGCCGAATCAAAGAGTTGAATCATTGCATCGAGATCACGATCGGCGGCTGCCCCGCGAGCGCCACCACGAAGTGCGATCTCCTGCCAAAGCTGAGGTATTGGCTGGCCTTCGCTATTTACTGAATTAGTCCATAAGGCGTTGAGTAAATCGTGAATTGTTGCGTTCTTACGCGCAATCGCCTTCTTCGCAACTGATAGAAGATTGTGAATGCGAAGAAGTTCCGATGAATCTTCAATATTGATATCACCCGTTTTGATTGCATCAATAATGAGCTCAGCGCCACTACGCGTATCTCCCTCGGGACGTGCTTGTAGGAGCGCGGTTCGAGTGCGACGTAGCGAAAGCGATGTCGCCCCACCGAATTCAGCGGTAAGTAATTGCTCAGCAGCTTCGTAGGTGAGCGGCATGCCAGTGGCGATACGAGCTGCTAGTAAATATGGCGCAACTGCCGCATTAGCGGTAATGACTTCCCGCTCTCCGGCAACCGGAATTGCCGATTGGCCCAATGCCCGGCGAATTGCGCTAGCAGTAGCTCCGTGGCTACGTACGATGACTGCCATCTCGGAATAGGCAACACCTTCGATGAGGTGTGCGCGTTTAATGGAGTGAGCAATATATTGCGCCTCTTCATTGGCGGAAAGAAATTGCCGAGCGCTTTTTTGCGGAGTTGGACGGAAAACCTTTTCTAAAGTGATTGTGGTTGCATTCTCAATATTTTCACGAATCCACTCATCAACCCCATCGGGATCTGCGCCGCGGAAACGCCCCACTGCAACGGTAGGGTCAACAACCAAAATTAAATCTGGTCCAGCTAATTGCGCTAAGAATTCGCGTTGGCCCGGATCTGACTCGTGGAATTCATCGACAATGATGGTGCGAAATTGTGCCGCAAATTTATTGCGTAAATCAGGGCTCTCTTTGAGGAGATTGGTCGCCGTCGTCATCAACTCAGAAGGATCGATACTTAATTTTGAATCGCCAGCGCCTCCAGACATGAGCGAAGTGGTCTTTAAATAGCGGAGCCAAAAATTACTGGCTGCCTGCCAATATTTTTCACCGAGGCGCTGCCCCATCTCAGCCAGCTTTGCTGGTGTGAGCTTGCGTTCGGTTGCGCGCATCATTAAGTCACGAAGCTCGCGGATAAATCCTTGAGTATGTAGCGGATTTCCTAATTTTTCATCGGTGAAATGTAGATCGGTAGGCCAATCGATATTTCCTTTTTCAATGTCGGCAGCTAAAAGATCTCGAATGAGTGACTCTTGTTCAGCGCCAGAGATTAATACGGTCTCCACTTGTGACTCGGTAAAACTATGAGAGAGAATGGAGAAAGCGAGTGAATGAAATGTTCGTGATACTGGTTCATTCACAGTGCCATCGATTGCTGCAACAATGGAGTCGCGAATCTCTGCCGCGGTATCGCGACCAAAAGTAATGTAGAGAATCGAATCTAGTGGCGCGCCTTCACGAGCGCGCGCTATTGCGCACTCAAGGGCAACGGTTGATTTTCCGGTGCCAGTTGCACCGCGCAGAATTAATGGAGAGTTGCGATGGGCCACTGCCTTTAATTGTGTTGAATCTAATTCTGGGGTAGGGCGAAGGACTGTCTGCGGAATTAACCGGAACTCACTACTCGCCTTGGCCACGACTTAATTCAACCGCAAGGCGGTGACAGATGCGCTTATTTACCTTTAAATCTGCGGTAGGCGATAGCTAATGCGAGCAGGATGGTCAAAACTCCAACTGGCACCAAAATCCCATTCAGCACGCCATGAGAATCTGTGGGTGAATCGGTAGCGCCTTGGCCGCTGGTTGCAATGAGCAGTGATGGCTCTGGGGTTGGTGCATCTGGATTAGCGAGGGTAAAAGTGAATTCGCCACTTACTTTATGACCATCTGCGGCCACAACTTTATAAGAGACGGTGTAATCGCCATTAACAAATGTTCCATCAGTGCTTTCAGTGGAGTTGAGATCAGCGCTCAGCACATTTTGAGCCACGCCCTGTCGTGTCAGGGCAATTTCTCCACCATTGGGAGCAATGAGAGAGAGTGTATTTACCTCTTGATCTGAGAGTAGAAGTAAATTTTCAGAGAATTCAAGAGAGATGGTGGCGGGCATTGCGCTAATGACGCCACCTGCTGATGGATTACTGGTGGTGAGTTCGGTATGTGCGGATGCAGAATCTGGATTGAGAGTTATCGCAACGATAAATCCGATCAGTACTGCCAGCCGCTTCATGAATTCTGGTTCGCCTTCTTCGCACGTGAAGTTGCACGAGCGCGTTCAGCGCCATCAAGCGTAACTTTACGAATACGTACAACTGCTGGAGTCACTTCAACGCATTCATCTTCACGACAGAATTCAAGCGCTGCCTCCATATTGAGCTTCTTTGGTGGAATCAACTTTTCAGTTTCATCACTACCTGCTGCTCGCATATTGGTGAGCTTCTTTTCACGTACGCAGTTGACATCCATATCGTCGGCACGTGAATTTTCACCGATCACCATGCCTTCATAAACTTCATCACCTGGTTCAACGAAGATGCTGCCGCGTTCTTGAATTCCTACCAGCGCATATGAAGTTACTGCGCCCATACGATCTGAGACCAACGAGCCGGTAGCGCGAGTACGTAACTCACCAAACCATGGTTCGTAGTCATCAAAGACGTGGTGCAAGAGACCAGTTCCACGAGTTTCGGTAAGAAACTCGGTGCGGAATCCAATCAAACCACGGGAAGGAACTTTGTAATCAAGGCGAATCCAGCCAGTGCCGTGATTGACCATCTGCTCCATGCGACCTTTGCGGAGCGCCATTAACTGAGTAAGTACGCCGAGATAATCTTCTGGCGCATCGATAGTAAGTCGCTCCATCGGCTCGTGTAGCTTCCCATCAATCATCTTGGTCACAACTTGTGGCTTGCCGACAGTTAACTCGAAGCCTTCGCGCTTCATGATTTCAACGAGAACCGCAAGCTGTAGTTCGCCACGGCCCTGAACTTCCCATGCATCAGGACGATCGGTAGGCAAGATGCGAAGTGAGACGTTACCGATTAATTCACGATCGAGACGATCTTTAACCTGGCGCGCAGTGAGCAACTTTCCACTCTTACCGGCAAGTGGTGATGTATTAATACCTATAGTCATCGAAATAGATGGTTCATCTACTTTGATGAGTGGCAACGCATGTGGATTTTCGATATCAGCAAGGGTCTCACCCAATGTAATTGTTTCAATACCAGCCACAGCGATAATGTCACCAGGACCGGCTTCAAGCGCCGGTACACGTTCGAGCGCTTCGGTCATCAAGAGTTCAGAAATCTTTACTC
>CAZMBG010000019.1:5026-13637 GCA_964564615.1 uncultured Candidatus Planktophila sp. | reverse complement strand
GGATAACTGATTGACATCTGCAAGGGGAAGGCAGATTTCGATGAAGTACCCGGGGACTTCGCCTTTTTGAATTACAGATTAGAAGAGCGATGATGGATCATCAGGAATCTCCATCGAAGCCATAAATAAATCAGGCGCTAAAAGTTCGGTCGCAGTCGGAAGAATTCCACTCCAGAGATTATCGCGCGATGCGGTGCCGTGAATTTCACGAATCCGGGCACAGAAGGCGCTCGCTTCACGAGCTAATCGTGGCGAAACCTCCAAACCTAAGAGTGATTTAAAGAGTTGAGCTGCTGGAGAATTTTCGGCGCGATATCTGCGATGTAATTCGCGGAGCGCCGTGATTGAAGGTAATCGGTCACCAGCTGCAATAGTTGCAACATCATCAGCCCAACCATCAACCAAGGCAAGTACGGTCTCTAACTTTGTTAGCGCTTCCCGCTGTGCCGGAGTTTCATCTGGTGTAAAAATTCCTTTATCGAGTGCGATCGTAAATGATTGTTCGAGTGCGCCATTCATCGCTTCTTCTGCTTGGCGGGTAATGGCATCGAGATCGATATGAATACCGCGGCCATATTCGGCGATAGAGCTGCGGATATATGAAACTATCCATGGATTGTGAGCAAAGAGTCGAGCAATAGCGCTCTCGCGAAGAGCATGGAAGATATAAACCTCGGTTTTAGGAATTTCCGAGCCGGCGCCCCAATGATCAATATTTTCAGGTATTAAGAGCGGTCGGGCTGGATCGAGCAATGGCAGCGCAACATCGTGCGCGCCGGTTGATTGTGCGGCTACTGCGCCCATCGCCTGACCTAATTGCTGAGCAATCATGCCGCCGATAAATGATTTGAGGAGCGCTGCGATGGGTGCAATGGGAGGTTGTCCCGCCTCACCAGTAGCGCCTTCTTGCTCGCGCATCGCTTGATCGAGTAACCGCCCGATCGCATCGGTGAGCCCTTGGGCAAGTGGCTCCATCGCAATGAGCCAACCATTGGAAGTTTCATCCACCCAATCGAGTCGACTAATCGCCGCCTGCCGAGTAGTTGTATTGGCAATAGCTGGAAAGACGGTCGCTTCATTGAGCCAGATATCGGCTATTTCGCATGCGTTATTTACGGCGGTGAGATCGCTAGTGCCTATCGGTTGAGAGCCTTGAGCGCTCGTGTATTTGCGCGCACTCTCGCGCACTGTCGCAGCAGGTAGAACTTCGGTACTACCAAAGCCTGGAATCAATCCAGCGAGATTTGTGACATTAAATCCTGACATCCCCATTTGCTCGAATTGCGCTTTGATCTGCTCTTGCATCTGGCGCATCATCGCTTCAAAATTTTCGCGATCAGAACCATCACCATTGGGTATAAAACCAAAACCTGCCATGACCGTCCTTTCGCGTATGAAATCGATTTCGTCAACCACCAGAAAGTCTAGTGTGAAGGCTATAACGCAGCCACCGAGAGATTTCTTCCCGCAATTCTCAGCCTAGGGCACTAACCTAGCGCCCATGCTCCAAGCAGCGACCTCATCAACCTTCTCAGCCCTTATCTGGTGGGTTGTGCCTTTAATGGGAGTTATTGGCGCATTTGGATACGTGCTCTGGATTTCTCGTTTTAAAAATAAATTCGAAACAAAGACAAATCGATCCGTCGACGCTTTTAAAAAATTTCAGAGCTCATTTCATCGCGACGACGATGCAAATCCACCTCAGCGTTAATCCAATGAGATATAGCCGCCTTCCTCGTCTCGCTAAATTCACTATATTTCTCTGCTTCGCTGTTGCTTTAGTAGCGCCCATGAACTTTGTACTCATACAACCCGCTGAACCGGTTGCGCTTTTCCCAAAAACAATTGCAGTAAAGGGCGTTGAGTCACACACGGTGAATGGCCAGATGTATCTCTTGGCGGTATATGTCACCAATCCAGAGACCAAGGTATTAGGCGCTGAAGTTCTTGGGTGTTGGGTAATTGGTCGTTGTGCCGTACTTCCGCGCAGTGTCATCTATTCTCGCGAAAGCACTGATAAATCGGAGAGAGCATCTGGCAGTAAGGAGATGAGCCAATCTCAAAGTGCCGCAATACTTGCTGCAAAAGGTGCAATTGTCCGCCACTTTCCTGCGGTAGATATTTCAAAGCTGAGCGACTCATCTCTCACAGTTAATCTCGATAATGTCGGAGGTCCTAGCGCTGGCATTATCTTCACCTTAGGTTTGGTTGATTTACTCACGCCGGAAGATTTGTTACAAGGCCGCAAGATTTCAGGCACCGGTACCGTCGATCGCACTGGTCGGGTTGGCGCAATTGGCGGTGTGCAGGAAAAAATCATGGCGGCCAAGAGCGCTAAAGCCTCCGTCATCTTTGTGCCAGCTGAAAATTGCAGCGACCTACCCAAGCACGTTGAGGGCATCTCTGTTGTGGCGCTCACAACAATTGACCAGGCGATTGGCTATCTCCAAGCGGGAGCAGGCAACGGTAAGAGCGGTTGGAAAATTCTCAATTCTGCAGGAATTCACGGTTGCGCTAATTTAGGGGCATGATTAAAGGTCGTAGCCCTCTTGCCATCACTATCGGAATTTTGGTCGCTCTTGGCGCGCTCTTTGTAGCGCTCAGCGGCGCCTATATCGATTGGCTCTGGTTTAAATCGGTTGACTTCACAACGGTCTGGACAACAGTTCTCACCACCAAAGTAGAACTCTTCTTAATCTTTGGACTTCTCACTTCAGCAATCATTACAGCTAATGTGGTGATTGCTTATCGCAACCGACCTTTATATGTACCAACTACATTTGCCGAGAATCCTTTTGATCGTCTCCGCGCCCAATTACAACCAATGATTAAGTGGGTTGCTGTAGCAATTTTCGTTGCAGTTACCTACTTTGCTGGGTCTTCCGCAATGTTGTTCTGGAGAGATTACTTACTCTTTAAGAATGCAACATCCTTTGGTGTTAAAGATCCACAATTTGGCCTCGATGTCTCCTTCTTCGCATTTAAATTGCCTTTCTATCAGCAACTCATTGCGTGGGGAATATCAGTTCTTATTTTTGCTGTCATCGCCACCTTCCTCGTGCATTACATGTACGGAGGAATTCGCCAGGCTGGTGCCGGAGAGCGCACAACAGTTGTTGCTCGCGTTCAACTATCTGTTCTCTTTGGCGCTATCGTCGCGCTCAAAGCAGTTGCCTATTGGTTTGATCGGTATGCGCTAACGCTAAAGCAAAGCAAGTTGATCACTGGTGCTACCTATACCGATGTCAACGCAACTCTTCCGGCAAAATCAATTCTCAGCGCCATTGCAGTTGTCTGCGCCATACTCTTCTTTGCCAATATTGTTCGCCGGTCTTGGCTGCTTCCAGCTGCTGGCACCGCGCTGATGGTGGTTTCATCAGTTCTGATTGCGGGCATTTATCCAGGTGCAGTTCAACAGTTCCAAGTTAAGCCATCTGAGTCCTCGAAGGAAGCGCCATTTATCCAACGCAATATTGATGCAACTCGAGCCGCATTTGGATTAACTAATGTTGAAGTTCAAGATTATGACGCATCAATGACGACCAATGCGGCAAAGTTGGCTACCGATGCCGCAACCATTTCGAATATTCGATTAATGGATCCCAATGTTCTCTCCCCAACATTCCGCCAGCTACAACAGATCAAGCCTTACTACTCATTTGCACAATCCCTCGATATTGATCGCTATACCGTTAACGGCGTCAGTCGTGATGCAGTGGTCGCGATCCGTGAACTCGATATCTCCGGAAATCCAAGTCGAAATTGGATTAATGATCATCTCGTTTATACCCACGGTTTCGGATTTGTTGCCGCCTTTGGAAATACCGCAGATGCTGACGGCAAACCAAACTTCTTAGTGGGCGACCTACCACCCACTGGAGGTCTTGGAAAATTTGAGCCACGCGTTTACTTTGGAGAAAACTCTCCTTCTTATTCCATCGTTGGTGGATCAGCAAAGAGCACACCGATTGAATTTGATTATCCAGATGATGCATCTGCATCAGGTCAGAAGAACGTCACTTATTCAGGTAAGGGCGGTGTTCCAATTGGAAGCCTCTTTAATAAATTGGTCTTTGCAGTTCAATACCAAGAACAGCGCATTATTCTCTCTAATTTGATTAATAAAGATTCCAAGATTATCTACAACCGTTCGCCACGTGAGCGGGTTCAGAAAGTTGCGCCGTGGCTAACTCTCGATGGTGATTCATATCCAGCAATCATCGACGGCAAAATAATGTGGATTATCGATGGATATACGACAAGTTCAGGATATCCGTACTCACAGGCAACATCACTGGCAGATGCGACCTCTGATGCTTTAACGGCAAGCTCTTCATCACTTACCGCACAGACTAATCAGAAGATTAACTACATTCGCAACTCAGTTAAGGCGACTGTGGATGCCTATGACGGAACAGTCACTTTATATGCGTGGGACGAAAGCGATCCGGTCTTAAAGACCTGGATGAAGGCTTTCCCAAAGACTGTTAAAGCGAAGAGCGCTATTTCAGAGTCGCTCATGCAACACATTCGCTACCCAGAAGATCTCTTTAAGGTTCAGCGCAATATCTTGAGTTCATATCATGTCAAGACCGCTGCTGCGTACTACGGAGGACAAGATTTTTGGCGTACTCCAGTTGATTCATCAACATATGGAAAGTCAGCCGGAGTTCAACCTCCTTACTACTTAACTATGAAAATTCCTGGTACAGATAAGCCAACCTTTGCGCTCACAACTTCATTTGTGCCTCGCGGTGGTCGTGAAAACTTATCTGCATTTGCAGCCGTTAACTCAAATCCTGGAAAGGATTATGGAAAGATCACAGTCTTGCAGTTACCGCGCAGCACCAACATTGCCGGCCCATCTCAGATCGCATCAAACTTTGAGGCAAAGCCAGAAGTTGCAAGTTCACTCTCGCTCTTGCGCCAAGGTGGCTCTGATGTTGAACTCGGAAACCTCTTAACGCTTCCGGTTGGTGGTGGATTGCTCTACGTGCAACCCGTCTATGTTAAGGCGACCTCAAATAATGCGGCTTATCCATTACTCCAAAAAGTTCTAGTCTCATTTGGTGATGTCATCGGTTTTGATAGCACCTTGAAGGGCGCACTCGATCAAGTTCTTGGAGCTGGAACTACGCCATCAACATCGCAATCGAATTCATCAACTTCAAATAGTGCAGCATCTGATTTAGCGTCAGCACTTGCGAGTGCAAAGCAAGCAATGTCAGATGCACAAACTGCGCTGGCAAAGGGTGATTTCGCAGCATACGGTCGTGCGCAAGATCGATTAAAGGCCGCGATTGCAGCAGCGATTGCAGCGCAGAACCGAATGAAGTAACTCCATACGATTTGGTGAAGTGAGGGCTGTTCTCATAGAATGGCGCTACCGACGCGGGGTGGAGCAGCTCGGTAGCTCGCTGGGCTCATAACCCAGAGGTCGTAGGTTCAAATCCTGCCCCCGCTACCAAATGAATAGACCTTCTATCGGCAGACCGCTTGCTGGATATGCACTGCATGTAATGACAGCAAGCGGCGCTGCCGCAGGTCTCTTAGCCCTTCAGGCGATTATCGATAACAATATTCGCGGCGCCTTAATTTGGCTGGTCGTCTGCCAAGTTCTCGATGGTTTGGATGGTCCAATTGCCCGACGTATCGATGTGGTCTTTACCGCGCCGCGCGTCGATGGATATGTGCTCGATCTGATCGTTGATTATGTCACTTGCGTAGTTGTTCCGGTGATGTTGTTGGTTCGGTTAGAACTGCTTCCTCACGAATTTCAAACTCTCATCGCCTGCGCGGTATTGCTGCTATCAGCCTTATGGTTTGCCCGCACCGATATTGAAACTGAAGATCATTGGTTCAATGGCTTCCCAGCCATTTGGAATCTCGCAGTGCCAACATTTTTAGTCTTTAATCTCTCTCAACGCACCGTTGCAATTATCACTATTCTGCTGGCGATTTCTCAACTCACCAATATTAAATTCCCACACCTGGTGCGAGTAAGTGCCTGGCGTTCAATTACCTTGCCATTTGGCACGCTATACATCGCAACTATCTTTACCCTCTCTTGGAATTACGACAATCAAAGTGGAGTGCAAAGCACCACGGCTACCCAAGTGATTATGCTGGCATTTCCAATCTATATTGCACTCATTTCGTTGGTCCGCACCTTTAAAGGCGCGGATGACATCAACGAATCCGAAGTGAATTAGTGACAACAAAGAGGCTGCTGAGCGCCATCGCGGCAGCGGCGTACATCGGCGATGCGATTCCGAGCGCTGCCAGCGGTAAACCAACTGCGTTGTAGGCAAAGGCCCAGATTAAATTCCCTTTGATTGTTCGTAAAGTCTTCTTTGATAGATCGAGCGCATCAATTACTGCGTGGAGCTGCGGGCGCATCACCGTAATGTCAGCAGTTGCAATCGCGGTATCGGTACCTGTACCCATTGCAATACTGAGATTCGCTTGGGCCAAGGCTGCCGCATCGTTGACGCCATCGCCCACCATCATCACATTCTGACCTTGACTTTGAAGTTCTTTAACTTTCTCAATCTTTGTAGCTGGAGTGGCTGCTGAAATGACCTGCGCACTCTTAATTCCAACAGCGCTCGCGATGGCTGCTGCGCTTTCAGGGCGGTCACCAGTTACCATCCAAACGCTCAGCCCACGTTCGACCATTGCGGCGACTGCTGCTTGCGCATCAGACTTCAGTACATCTCCAACTGCAAATGCGGCAACCGCGATTCCATCTACAGCCATCACGGCGATTGAATGTGAATGAGATTGAGCCTCATTAATTGCGTGGGTAATAACTGGATCGAAAGGTGTGGTGCTATGAGCCACTGACTCCGGTGAACCGATAATCACAACTACTGGGCGACCTGCCAATTGAACGCGTGCGGCTACACCTGAGCCCGGAGTTTGGGTGAACTCGGAAATCTCTAACTTCTGCGCCCCATGTGCAATTGCATAGTTACTCATAGCGCGAGCAATCGGATGATCGTTATTGCTCTGCACAGCCATTGCGAGAGAGAGCACTCCAACCTCATCAAGTAGACCTGCAAATGAAGCGCCAAGTGTTTTCTGAGCAGAAACGGGAATAACTACGCTCTGTACCTTCATAGCGCCGGTAGTAAGCGTTCCAGTCTTATCGAGGATAACAGTGTCAATATTTCGCGCAGCTTCTAGAACGCGAGGATGGCGGATAACGATTCCTCGAAGCGCACCTCGGCCAGATGCAACTAATAGTGCGACCGGAGTTGCTAGCCCTAGTGCGCATGGACACGCAATAACCAGCACGGTAATTGCGTGTGAAATTGAAACGGTTATAGACGCTTCGACTATGTAGTACCAGACCAAGCCAGTTGCAATTGCAGCTAATGTAACGATCGGAACGAAGAAAGCGGAGACGCGATCTGCCAGCGCTTGAATAGGCGCCTTTGTGCCTTGAGCAGTGACCACCATTGCAGTGATGCGTGCGAGTTCGGTATCGCTTCCGATTCGGGTTGCGCGAACAATGAGTCGACCATTGTTATTAAGCGCTGAACCTATGACGGTATCGCCTGCCTTGATCTCGACTGGAAGAGATTCTCCGGTAATCATCGAGTTATCTACGGTGGAGTTACCTGAAATAACCAGCCCATCTGTTGCAATTCGTGCACCAGGTTTAACGATAAATTCATCACCAACTAGTAAGTGCGAGATAGGAATGACGACTTCATTACCATTTCGAATGACTGTCACCTCTTTTTCGCCGAGCGCGAGGAGCGTTGCAAGAGCGCTAGCAGCGCGCTTCTTCGCACGAGCTTCGAGATAGCGGCCGAGGATAATAAAGAGCAAGACTCCTGCAGCGACTTCGGTATAGATATCGCCATTACCAGAAAGAGTTGCGTAGATAGACCAGCCATAGGCTGATATCGAACCGAGCGATACCAGAGTATCCATCGTAGGGTGGAGGATATTTCGCAGCGCGGCGCGGTGAATTGGCCAGGCAACAAAGAGGATTAATGGCGCAGTTAAGAGCAGTACCAAATACGATGCAAAATGTTCTTCTGAATTCGGCGGCATCGGCCAACCATTCTGCATTGTTATATCCATCATCCACATTCCGATGGAGTGATACCACGACATCACCATCGATATCGTAATTGCAGGAACTGCAAAGATAGTAGCGAAAATTAGCGCTCGAGCTGCACCTTTTCGATGGAGGGCAGGGTCGCTGGCATCATCCAGTAGCGCTGCATCGTATCCAGCAGCGTAAATCTTCTTAACAATTGTCTCGGCTTTGATGGTAGCCGGCGCCATGATGTGCACAGTTTCGGAGGCAAAATTTACCGATGCCTTCACACCAGGGATTTGATTGAGGGTACGTTCGACGGTGTTGACACAGGATGAACACGTCATTCCTTTAACTGAGAAAGTTTGAGCCACTAATGTTTCTTTGCTGAGATCGACTGGCTCAGCGATAGGCTCTTTATGTCGAGTGAGATCGATCTTGATATCTTCCACAGTTACTTCCTCAGTTATATGTTCAGTTATTGACTGAATACTTCTACACGTTAGCTATCGGCGGCGCCTTTAAGCGCATTAATAATGTGTTGATGGAGGGCAG
>CAZMBG010000019.1:0-4926 GCA_964564615.1 uncultured Candidatus Planktophila sp. | reverse complement strand
CGTTAGCTATCGGCGGCGCCTTTAAGCGCATTAATAATGTGTTGATGGAGGGCAGCATTTGTAGATACGCCATTGCGTCCGTGTGGACCAGGTGCACCAGAAGTATCAGAGAAGATTCCACCCGCCTCTGTCACCACAATATCGAGCGCTGCCATATCCCAGAGCGCAAGCGATGGTTCGAGCGCGGCTTCAAGGGCACCTTCGGCTACCAACATATGTGACCAGAAATCGCCGTAGCCTCGGGTGCGCCAAGCGCTACCGAGCAAATTATTGAAAGGCTGCAACATATCGCCCCAGCCAGCGAAATCTGAATAGGAGATCGACGCATCTTCAATCGCTGAAATACCCGACACATTGATGCGCTTAGGTGGTTGGTGATTGACCGATACAAAGGCGCCACCATTTTCTAAGGCGTACCAGCGACGAAATAAGGCCGGTGCGCTTACTACCCCAACAACAGTCTTCTGACTTCCATCGCTTTGGCGTTCGACTAAACCGATCAAGGTGGCCCATGTGGGTACCCCGCGTAAGAAATTCTTGGTGCCATCGATGGGATCGATCACCCAATATCGTTGGTGATCGACGCCAGAATCTCCAAACTCTTCTCCGACAATTCCATCGTGAGGTCGGTGCGCTCCTAGAAGTGCGCGAATCGCTTCTTCTGCTGATTTATCAGCATCGGTAACAGGAGTGTTATCTGGCTTTGTAGTGATGGTTAAATCTTGAGCTTGATATCGCGAGAGAGTAATTCGGTCAGCTGCATCTGCTAAACGAAATGCGAGGGTGAGATCTTCGCCTCGGCTAAAAGCCTTTTCATTCTGGGTTGAGTTACTCACCACTGAAGTCTAAGGCTTTTGCTTCAACTTTGACTTCCAAAAGTGAGCGCAAGCTAGCTACTCGTGCGTGACGTTCTGCACTCTGGCTTGGTTCGGCATCCATCCAGGTATTGAGCGCACATGCGCCTTCAGCGTGGGTGCAATGAGGTGGGCAACTTTCAGTGATGACTGCAAGATCTTCAAATGCAGCAACAATTTCGCGCGGATCGCGATGGGCAAGGCCAAAGGCACGGATGCCAGGAGTATCGATAATCCAACCACCGTCATTCAGTGCGAGTGCAACAGCCGAAGATGAGGTATGTCGCCCGCGACCGGTGACGTCATTTACATCGCCGGTGAGCCGTTCTGCACTTGGAACTAACTCATTAATCAAAGTTGATTTTCCAACCCCTGAATGTCCCACTAGAACCGAGACTTTATTGTGCAATAACCGCGCAATGGCAGAGATATCTGCACTACGCGATTCTGTTTTAGCAGATGTAGTCATGATGTCTACACCAAGTGCTCGGTAATTTTCAATCCATTCTGGGACGGGTGCTAAATCCACTTTAGTCACAAGGATAATTGGATGGATTTTTTCGATAAATGCGCTAACAAGAAAGCGATCAATGAGTCCACGACGTGGTTCAGGGTTAGCGGCTGCAACCACAATCACCATTGAATCTATATTGGCAACAATTGTTCTTTCAAATTTTGCGGCATCGTCAACAGTGCGGCTCAATGAGTTTGCTCGTTCATTAACTCGAATAATTCGAGCCAGCGTACCTTCATCGCCAGATACATCGCCAACAAGTTCTACTGAGTCACCGACAACAACAGACTTTGGTCCGAGTTCGCGCGCTTTCATAGCTACCACCCGAACGCCATTGTCGAGCACACAGCCGGATCGGCCACGATCTACTGAAATAACAAGGGCGCTGGAGGAGTTGTCGTGGCTAGGCCGATCTTTGCTGCGCCTTCTGGTCGTGCGGGAAGGTCTGATGCGTACATCAGATTCATCGTATTCACGACGCGCACTCATGCAGGTGTGCCTTCATGGAAATTTAAAAGTGAGGCCCACAAGCCAGGAAAATCTGTGAGCGTCTTTCGTGTTGTGGCGATATTTTCAACTTGGATTCCAGGAACTACCAAACCAATTACTGCGCCGGCTGTTGCCAACCGATGATCGTCATATGTGTGGAATACACCTGCTGTGAGCGGCGCTGGAGTGATGTGGAGAGCGGAAGCTTCTTCTTCCACCTTGCCGCCAAGTGAGTTAATTTCTCGAGTAAGCGCTGCTAGGCGATCGGTCTCGTGGAGACGCAAATGTCCGATACCACGTAGATGAGATGGTGAATCTGCAAGGGCAGCAAGTGCTGCGATAGATGGAGTGAGTTCGCCAACATCGTGAAGATCGATATCGATTCCGCGAATTGAGGAGCCACCAGAAATTCTTAAACCGCCGGAGACAAATTCAACAGTTGAACCCATGCTCGTAAAGATGTCACGAAGCTGATCGCCAGGTTGAGTCGTACGCTGCGGCCAATCGGCAATAGTGACAGAACCGCCACAGACCATTGCCAGCGACATAAATGGTGCAGCGTTGGAGAGATCTGGTTCGATTGTGAGATCGACTCCGTGCAAAGTACCTGGTTCAACGCGCCAAGTTTGCGCTGCGGAATCAACGTGCACAGTTGCACCAAAGTCGCGCAACATCTGGACCGTCATCTCAATGTGTGGCATCGAAGGAAGTGGGCCACCTTGATGTTGAACCGTGATGCCATCGCGGGTACTTGGTGCAATAAGAAGTAAGGCAGATAAGAATTGGCTAGATGCTGATGCATCAATAGTGAGGCGCCCACCAGGAATACTCCCGCGAGATTTCATCACCATCGGAAGTGAGTAGCGACCTTCGTGCTGTATCTCAATACCGAGCTCTTCTAACGCTTTGATAACTGGACCTAATGGACGCTCATATGATCGAGGATCGCCATCAAAGTGAATATCACCGTGCGCAAGTGCAGCTAACGGTGGAAGGAAGCGCATAACAGTTCCGGCATTTCCAACATCGATACGTGCTGGTCCGGCCAGTGGCGCGGGAATTACTTCCCAGAAGTCGCCGTGGTCGTTGATGAGAACACCCATCGCTCGTAATCCATCTGACATCAATTCCGAATCTCGCGACACGAGCGGTTTGCGCAGAATTGATGGCGAACTCGCTTGCGCGGCCAATATAAGCGCGCGATTGGTGACTGATTTCGAGCCTGGAATAGTAACTGTGACATCGAGCGGCACGCGTCCGCGATATGGAGCTGGCCATAGTGGATGTGATGTCATAGGCGGAAAGTCTATCGCGTTAAACTCATCATATGTGTGGGCGTTACGCGATGGCAGCCGGAGAAGAAGAGATAGTTCAATTCTTCGACCTCACTAGCAATGACGCCAATGTGAATCTTCCACTTAATTGGAATATTGCGCCGACCAATCCAATCTATATCATCAAAGATGGTGGAGTTTTAGAGAGCGCTTCGTGGGGAATGATCGCACCGTGGCAGAAGAGTGTAAGTGAGGCCCGGGCATCACAATCGCATGCGATTAATGCGCGCAGCGAATCTATATTTGAGAAGCCAACATTTCGACAAGCATTTAGATCGACCCGTTGTTTAATTCCGGCGAGTGGTTACTATGAATGGGCAACCTCGCTTGGAGAATTTCCACCGAAGCAACCGTTCTACATCACTCACCGTGCTGATCCATTTCTATCGATTGCGGGAATATGGAGTACCTGGATATCAGATCAAGGCCAAACTATTCAGAGCGCATCGATTATTACTCGAGAGGCTGTGGGGGAGTTGGCAAGAATTCATAGCCGGATGCCGGTCTTTATGCCTCGCGATAGATGGCAAGCGTGGCTCGACTCTGAGAATCGAAATACCGAAGAGTTGCGCGCCTTGATGCAGGTATCAGATCCGGCTGCCCATGTAGTCGCTCGCCCGGTCTCTCCGCGAGTCAATGTGGTTGCCAATAACGGCCCAGAATTGATTGAAGCCATCGAACTGGGAGAGCCAACCACCCTATTCTGAGGCTAGGATAGCTTTCAATGACATCGAAGGATCTAGTACTCGAGAGCGCTGCCGATCGCACCATTCGGTTTGAGCGCGATGCTCTTGCGTTCACAGATCAGCTCTATGCCGCTGCGCTTCGCTACACCAAGAACCCCGATGATGCGCGCGATCTCGTGCAAGATACCTACCTCAAAGCCTTTGCTTCGTTCCATCAATTCGAACCCGGAACAAACTTACGCGCTTGGCTCTATCGAGTCTTAACCACCACATTTATCAACACCTATCGCAAAGATCAACGACGTCCACAAATTGCCAATAATGAATTGGAAGATTGGCAATTAGCTGAAGTGCAATCACATACCAGCGATCAAGGTAAATCTGCAGAGGTAGAAGCGCTGGAATCACTTCCTGACAGTGATATCAAACGCGCGCTCGCTGAAATTCCGGAAGAGTTCCGACTAGTTGTTTATTACGCCGACGTCGAAGGTTTTGCTTATAAGGAGATTGCAGAAATTCTTGGTGTTCCATCGGGAACAGTAATGTCACGCCTCCACCGCGGTCGCAAGCAGTTGCGTGAGAAGTTGGCTGATTACGCCAAGGAGCTTGGTTATTCCGTTGAAACCGACGACGACAATAAAGAAGATAGTAAAGGAGGTGCGAAGTGAGCCTCTATGAAATCCAGTGCGGCGATGCTCTTGCATCGGTCATCTTCATTATTGAAGGGGAAGCGCAAGAAGTTCCACGCATCAACGAAATTGAAGCCCATATTCAGAGCTGCCTGCCTTGCACAGCTGAGTTGGCTCACGAACGAGCAATGCATGATTTACTGCAGGCAACTTTGCGTAGATCGTGCGATGAAAAGGCTCCACAGGATTTACACGATGCTCTGCATCGCCAGTTCCGCGCAGCGCTTGCCGCCGATGCTCAGGTAGTAACCCAGTTCAGCATGACGGAAATTTCAATTGAAATCGATGAATTTGGCAATGTTGAGCACCGCGAAATTCAAATTGAACAGACGCATATTCAACACTTTATCGATAACGACG
>CAZMBG010000018.1:0-14006 GCA_964564615.1 uncultured Candidatus Planktophila sp. | reverse complement strand
CATCGTTATGGGCGTCAATCATGAAAAGTATGACCCAGCAAACCACCACGTTATTTCTAATGCATCGTGCACAACTAACTGCTTGGCGCCAATGGCGAAGGTGTTGGATGAGAAGTTTGGAATTGTTCGCGGCTTAATGACCACAATCCACGCTTACACCAACGATCAAGTAATCCTAGATTTCCCACACAAGGATCTTCGTCGCGCTCGTGCCGCAGCTCAGAACATCATCCCAAGCTCCACTGGCGCTGCAAAGGCAATCTCACTCGTACTTCCTCAGCTCAAGGGCAAGCTTGATGGATTTGCAATGCGCGTTCCAGTTCCAACTGGTTCTGCAACCGACCTCACAGTAGAACTCGCAAAAGAGGCGAGCGCTGCCGAAATTAATGCAGCTATCAAGGAGGCGGCACAAGGTTCACTTAAGGGATTCCTCTCATACACTGAAGATCCAATCGTTTCATCAGATATCGTGACTGATCCATCATCATGTATCTTCGATGCTCAATTAACAAAGGCCATCGGAACAACTGTGAAGGTTGTTGGTTGGTATGACAATGAGTGGGGTTACTCAAATCGTCTCGTCGATCTCGTCTCACTCGTAGGAAAGAGCCTGTAAATCTATGGTTACCTCAGTCGGTCTAGATGCGCTGGACGTTGCCGGAAAGCGAGTCTTTCTTCGTTGTGATCTCAATGTGCCATTGAAAGATGGTGTAATCACTGATGATGGACGTATTCGCGCTTCGCTCCCAACAATCAATGCGCTTCTCAATAAAGGTGCATCGTTGGTAATTGCAGCGCATCTAGGTCGACCAAAGGGAGAGGCAAAACCAGAGCTTTCACTTGCGCCTATTGCAAAACGTCTCTCTGAACTTTTGAATAAGCCAGTTAAATTTGCAGGTGCAATAACTGGAAGTACTGTCACTACTGCAGCACAAGAGTTACAGCCAGGTGAAATATTATTGCTGGAGAATATTCGCTTTTCGGCAGCCGAAACTTCAAAGGATGAGGCGGAGCGAAAGGCGCTTGCTACCCAGCTAGCTCAACTTGCAGATATCTACGTTGGAGATGGTTTCGGAGCGGTGCACCGTAAGCATGCATCCGTTTATGACCTACCTCAATTACTTCCACACGCTGCCGGCACTCTCGTTGCCGCCGAAGTCGATGTCTTAAAGAAGCTCACCATAGATCCAGCTCGCCCCTACGGAGTTGTTCTGGGAGGTGCTAAGGTCTCGGATAAGTTGGGAGTCATTTCCAATCTGCTGGGCAAGGTAAATGTCATGGCAATTGGTGGCGGAATGGTCTTTACCTTCCTCGCTGCGCAAGGGAAAGAGATTGGTACATCACTGGTTGAGGCGGAGATGCTCGATACCGTAAAAGGTCTCATTAAAGAGGCAGCGGATAAAGGTGTTCGTTTAGTACTCCCTACCGATATCGTGGTTGCTCCAGCATTTGCCGCGGACGCGCCCGCAACAACTGTCTCTGCTGACAGTATTCCAGCTGATCAGATGGGTCTAGATATCGGACCAGATTCTGCTGCGCTCTTCGCTGCAGCCATTAAAGAGTGCAAAACCGTTTTCTGGAATGGCCCAATGGGAGTCTTTGAATTTCCTGCCTTTGCACATGGCACCAAGGTTGTTGCGCAAGCGCTCACAGAGGTGTCTGGGATTTCAGTCGTTGGTGGCGGTGACTCTGCAGCTGCAGTTCGCGCACTTGGATTTAAAGATGAACAATTTGGTTACATTTCAACTGGCGGTGGAGCCTCACTCGAATACCTCGAAGGGAAAGAGCTCCCCGGTCTCAAAGCGCTCGACTTGTAAGAATTTTTCACCCCAATTATTTGTAAAGATCTAAAGGATTAAGGAGTACGACAATGCGTAAGCCACTTATGGCTGGAAATTGGAAGATGAATCTCAACCACCTTGAAGCGATTGCTGTGGCGCAGAAGTTGGTCTACTCGCTCGATGATAAAGATTATGACAATGTAGATGTTGCAATCATCCCGCCATTTACCGACATCCGTTCGATTCAAACTCTCGTTGACGGCGATAAGTTGCGACTTATGTATGGCGCTCAAGATCTCTCTCCAGAGAGTTCAGGTGCATTTACTGGCGATATCTCTGGTTCAATGTTGGCAAAACTTGGTTGCACATTTGTTGTCATTGGACATTCAGAGCGCCGCTCAATCCATAAAGAAGATGATGCCTTGGTCAATCGCAAAATTAAAGCTGCCCTTGCCAATGAACTCACCCCAATTTTCTGCGTTGGCGAAGAACTTTCAATTCGTGAATCCGGAACGCACGTTTCGCACGTAATCCGCCAAGTTCGCGCAGGGCTTGATGGTTTCCACAAACCCGAGTTGAAGAAGATCGTGATCGCCTACGAACCAGTTTGGGCTATTGGCACCGGAAAGACAGCAACCCCGGAAGATGCACAAGAAGTATGTGCAGCAATTCGGGAAGAGGTAGAGCAGATTGGTTCGCCAGAGATCGCAGAGAATATGCGAATCCTCTACGGCGGCTCTGTGAAGTCCTCGAATATCGTCGACATCATGAAGCAGCCTGATGTAGATGGCGCGCTTATCGGTGGCGCCAGCCTAGATCCAGAAGAATTGGCGAAAATCGCCAAGTTCTACGCTGTGCAGCCTGAGTAGTCGCTCAGGGTAGAATAACCGCCGGTCTCAATCACTTAGGAGCTCTACATCGTGAAACTCGGACTTTCCATTCTCTTGGTCATCACCAGCGTTTTGATGATTCTCCTTGTGCTCTTGCATAAAGGTAAAGGATCAGGCCTCTCCGATCTCTTCGGTGGTGGACTCTCCTCTAACTATGGTGGTTCTTCAGTGGTCGAACGCAATCTCGATCGAATCACAATTGTTGTAGGCGGCATCTGGTTTATTGCAGTAATTGCGCTCTCATTAGTGTTAAAGCAGGGTTAATCAATGGCAAGTTCAATTAGAGGATCACGAGTCGGCGCCGGACCAATGGGTGAGGCGGTACGCGGTGAACAGATCGATCGTGCAACAGTTTCATATTGGTGTGCCAATGGCCACGAGTCACGACCATCGTTTGCAGTTGAAGAGACAGTAGTTATTCCTGCTGAATGGGATTGCCCAAAATGTGGTCTTCCAGCAGGCCGCGATCGCAACAATCCACCTAAGGCGGTTGTCACTGTTCCTTACAAGACCCACTTAGCCTATGTAAAAGAGCGTCGCACCGATGCTGAAGGCGCAAAGATTCTTGAAGATGCGCTCAAGAAGTTACGCGGCGAAGACGAATAAAATTTAATGCGCACCGCGAATTGCGGTGAGTAACTCTGAAATACCCGTTGCTCTATTTCGTAAGTGGAATCGAGTCAGCGGGTAATTTCTTTTCGCCAATGCTCTGCCATCTCCCTGGCCCTGCGCCGACACTAGCGTTGCAAAGTCGAACTCTCTTCCGGGAATTTCAAAGCCGCTGACAAAGTCTGAGGTTGTGATTTGAATAAAGGTGCCATTGGGCTGTCCAGCTTTATGGAATTGGCCGGTTGAGTGCATGAATCGCGGACCCCAACCAAATGTTGTTGGGCGACCAGATAATTCAGCCAAGTGGAATCGAAGCTCTTCCAAGGCTCGATCATCGCGTCGATCGAGGTAGGCCATAATGGCGATATACCCATCGGGGGCTACATTCGAAATTATTTCGGAGAAGGCCTCGGTCAGCGAAGCTCCTTTGCCAAAAATTTCAACCGATCCATCTACGGCATCAGCGTATGGTGAACGAACGGTAACGACGCCATTGCTATTCCATTCCTGCAAGAGGGTAAGCGTCTGTTCTTTTGCTTCAGTGACATTCGGTTGATTAAATGGATCAATCGCTAAAGCTGCACCAACAATAGCTGTTACCCATTCCCAAAAAATAAAGTGCTCACCAAGATCACCAACAACTGCGAGATCGGCGGCAGATTGAGTAAATGAAACATTAAGAGTCTCATCATCGGCGAGAGTCTCAGTCACAATCGGAAGGCGACCTGTGCCATCTTTACCTGTGGATTCTGCAATGAGTTGCTCGATCCAATCTGAAAGGCCGGGTAAATCACTACCTTGATCAGTAAATGAAATATATTGACCCGCTACATACGAAAAGAGATAAGCGACATCAATAATATCGGTCTCGTTCTTTAGAAAATTTCGTTTGGCAGAGCTAGCCTGAGTCAGCAAGGGGAGTGGATTAAAGCCAGCAATAGCCGTTGGCACTAGTCCAAAGGCGCTGAGCGCACTGAAGCGTCCACCCACAAGAGGGTCGGCGTTAATTACTGCAAAACCTTTGCTCCGCGCTTCTTGGTCGAGGGAAGAGCCCGGATCAGTCACAAAGACCATGTGGTTTTGTGGAGCCAAACCTGCCTTCACCAATTCGCTTTCAAAATAGGCGCGCTGCGAAGAGGTTTCAATAGTTGAACCTGATTTAGAACTGACAACGATGACAGATTGCGCGAGACCTGCTTTAGCTGCATGGTTAATGTAATTCGGATCCGTGGAGTCGACGATAAAGATATTGAGATTATTAGATCGAGCTATTACTTCTGGGGCGAGCGATGACCCTCCCATACCGCAGAGGATGACTTGCGAGTATTTCCCGAATCGAGCTGAAACCTCACTCAACTGATCAGCAAGGAGTTGTGAACTTTCTGGCAAATCTACCCAGTTGAGTCGGATTGCGGCTTCAGCGCTAGCTGCTTCGCCCCAAGTTGTTGAATCTTTCGCTGCGATTCGACGATGCACCTCTTGTAGATACTTGTAACGTGACGAAGAGCGGTCGACGCTGGCAAGAGCGGGGCCAGAAACCTTAATCATGCCAACGCCTTTTCGATATCGCCAACAATTCGATCAACGGTAAACCCGAACTCTGTGAAAAGTTTTGTGGCGGAAGCAGATGCACCGAAGTGATCGAGCGAAATAATCAGCCCTGAATCACCAACATATTCTCGCCAACCTTGCGCAATTCCGGCCTCGATGGAGACGCGTAGTTGAGCTGATGGCGGAATAATGGATTGTCGGTAGCTTTCACTCTGTTCAGCAAACCATTCGAGGCAAGGCGCACTTACAACGCGAGTGGAAATATTCTTCGCTTCGAGAGCCAATTGGGTATCGAGAGCCAGGCCTACTTCAGAGCCAGTTGCAATAAGTACTACCCGCGGAGCACCCGATGCCTCCTTGAGAATATAGGCACCAAAGTCGACGCCCGAAGCAGCTCCATGAGTTGCGCGGTCGACGGTGCGCAAATTCTGACGTGAAAGTAACAAACCAACAGGTTTATTTCGACGCAATATTGATTTCCAACTTTCGCTTACTTCATTTGCATCAGCAGGTCTGACGACTGCAAAGTTTGGAATCGCTCTAAGTGCCGCAAAATGTTCGATGGGCTGGTGGGTAGGACCATCTTCACCGAGGCCAATCGAGTCGTGCGTCCAAATAAAAGTTGTCGGGATATTCATCAGCGCCGCTAGACGAGCGGTAGGGCGCATGTAGTCGCTAAATACCGCAAAGGTTCCACCAAAAGCTCGAGTAAGCCCGTGCAATGTAATTCCATTGAGAATTGAACCCATCGCATGTTCACGAATACCGAAGTGGATAATGCGACCGTATGGGCTTGCATTCTTCATTGCAGATGAGGATGGAAGGAAGGAGAGCCCGCCTTCGATGGTGGTGTTATTGGAATCCGCAAGATCTGCAGAACCTCCCCAAAACTCGGGAAGCACTTTCGCCAGTGCATTAATGACGTGGCCAGATGCGGCACGAGTCGCAATATCTTTGCCGGCTTCGAATTGCGGAAGTACATCTTCCCAACCCGCAGGAAGCGATCGATCTACTAAACGATTGAGTAGCGTAGCTCTCTCTGGATTGTCTTTTTGCCATTGGGTAAATTTCAAATTCCATTGAGAGTGAAGATCTTTGCCACGCGCCTTGACTGAACGCACATGTGCGAAAACATCTTCCGGTAGGGCAAAAGTCTCTTCTGGATTGAGGCCGAGAATCTTTTTCGTTGCAGCAATTTCTTCATCGCCAAGAGCAGATCCGTGTGATTTCGCAGTGCCGGAAAGCTTAGGTGCTGGCCACGCGATTACTGAGTGCATTCGAATTAAGGTAGGTCGCGAATCTTCCTTTTTAGCCTCCTCAATCGCGGAGTTGAGATTAACCAGGTCGATATTTCCATCGGCAAGTGCAGGTACTTCAATGACCTGCCAACCATATGAGCGATAACGAGCAGAAACATCTTCGGTAAATGCGACATGAGTATCACCTTCAATGGAGATACGGTTGTCATCATAAATAACATTAAGGTTGCCGAGCGCTTGGGTGCCTGCAAGGGAGGATGCCTCAGCCGAGACACCTTCTTGAAGATCGCCATCGGAACAGAGCACCCAGATATCGTGATCAAAGAGCGACTTACCAGTTTGGCTATCAGGATCGAGCAAGCCACGTTCATAACGGGCGGCCATCGCAAAACCAACAGCAGTTGCCACTCCTGAACCTAGCGGTCCAGTTGTTGTTTCAACTCCAGCGGTATGTCCATACTCTGGGTGGCCGGGGGTTGCTGAACCCCAAGTTCTAAATGACTTTAAATCCTCCATCTCAACTCCATACCCTGAGTAGAAGAGTTGGGTATAGAGAGTAAGCGATGAGTGGCCGCACGAGAGGATAAATCGATCGCGACCTAACCATTGTGGGTCGCTGGGATCGTGTCGGAGGTGTTTTTGAAAGAGTAGATATGCAACGGGCGCTAGTGACATCGCAGTACCTGGATGGCCATTGCCAACTTTCTGCACAGCATCCATTGCGAGTGCACGTGCATATGCAACTGCTCGATCGTCTAGTTCGCTCCAACCTTGTATTGTCGATGTGCTCATCATCTCTCCTTAGTTGCGCTGATTGTGGATAGGACGTTGGGAAATTCTCAATTGCCAGGCGCTACCCCAAAGCACGGCTGCACCAATCAGGTGGGCTGCCACCATTATCTGCGGTACCCCTAAGAGATATTGCGCATAACCTAAGACGCCTTGTGCGAGTGCAATGCCGATGAAGACTCCTAACCATCTGCGTGCTATCGCAGGATTGGTAAAGAGGTAGAGCGAAAGTACAAGTAGCGCAACAACGAGACCGCCGTGAAGTGCCGAAATTGTCGGAATATGAAGATTAAGCCGAGGAGCAGAAACATCACCAGCGTGTGGTCCAGCTCCAGTCACCAGCGTTCCGGCAACTAAAACTATAAAGGTCAGACCAGTATGGAGTTGAATGAGGTTGCTGACAGGTGTTTTGGCACGTTGATGTTGAATCCGATCAAGAAGTGAAATTGCAGCAGCAAGTAAAATAATTGATAACAAGAAGTGCGAGGCAACGGCAAGCGGATTGAGTTTGGTTAAAACGGTAATTCCACCGAGAATTGCCTGACCAAAAATTCCAGCTATCTGCGAGAATCCGAGCAGAGAAATCTGCCACCGCTTCGAAATTACAATGATGAGAGCTACTGCAACTGCGGCAAAGAAAAGTACGAAGGTAAGTAATCGATTCCCAAATTCAATCCAGGCATGGAGGGCACCCTCAATTTGACCATCAACTGGCGTATAAGAATCGGCGGTGCATTCGGGCCAGGTTGGACAACCGAGACCAGAGCCAGTGAGGCGAACCGCGCCACCCGTGAGGATCAGAAGCCCTTGCAGGGCGACAAGCAGGCGGGCGAGGCGAGGTAGCGCGCGCTCAAATCTCATGTGATGAGCCTATGGCCCAAAGCGGCGCCGGGGGAGTAGCGCCATAGGTGGCGCTTCTAACAGGGTCGATTAGGCGTAAATGGAGGAATTAAGTCACAATACTGTTGTGAAAATCGACGATGGCCGTACCCGTGATGCGGTGGCTCGTGCGATCTTGGAGAAGGGTCCACAGAGCGCGCTCTCTCTCGCCCAAGCCCTTGGACTCACGCCAGCGGGTATTCGTCGCCATCTCGATGCGCTTGTGATTGATGGAATATTAGAGGCGCGCGAACCGCATAGCGCGCTCTCTCGTGGACGTGGTCGTCCAACAAAAGTTTTTGTTATGACCGATACGGGTCGCCAAAAGTTTGAACATTCTTATGATGATCTTGCAGTCTCTGCTCTCAAATTTATGTCTCACCAATCAGGGTCACACCTGGTTGATCTCTTTGCGCAATCGCGCGCCGAAGAGATTGGCAAGCGGGCAAAGCAGGTTGTTGATAAATCTAAAGATAAGAGCGCAGCTATTGCAGATTTTCTTTCAGAAGAAGGTTACGCCGCAACCATTTCTCAGCGCGGACTTGGCGAAGAACTCTGTCAGCATCATTGTCCAATTGCACACGTTGCGGCGGAATACCCACAACTCTGTGAAGCTGAAACCCATATGCTCTCTGAAATATTAGGAACCCACGTACAGCGCTTAGCGACAATTGCGCACGGCGATGGCGTTTGCACAACATTTATTCCCCGAACTGCTTCATCACAACAACGAAAGGTACGTTCATGAGTACAGCACATCCAGAGTTAGATGGCCTCGGAAATTACGAATATGGCTGGTCGGATAAGAATGATGCCGGCGCATCTGCTCAACGTGGACTTAATGAAGATGTAGTGCGTGACATTAGCGGTAAGAAGAACGAACCACAATGGATGCTCGATCTTCGTCTCAAAGGCCTATCGCTCTTCGATAAAAAGCCGATGCCATCGTGGGGTTCTGATCTATCTGGGATTCATTTCGACACCATTAAATACTTTGTTCGTTCGACTGAAAAGCAAGCTGCATCTTGGGAAGATCTACCTGAGGATATTAAGAACACCTATGACCGGCTCGGAATCCCAGAAGCAGAGAAGCAACGACTAGTAGCAGGCGTTGCAGCTCAATACGAGTCCGAAGTTGTGTATCACTCCATTCGTGAAGATTTAGAAGCCCAAGGAGTTATCTTTTTAGATACCGATAGTGGCTTGCGCGAGCATCCAGAGATTTTTCAAAAGTACTTTGGATCCGTTATTCCAGTAGGGGATAATAAATTTGCTGCGCTCAATACGGCAGTCTGGTCTGGCGGTTCATTTATCTATGTACCAAAGGGCGTTCATGTAGAAATTCCACTTCAAGCATATTTCCGTATCAACACTGAAAATATGGGTCAGTTTGAACGTACACTCATTATCGCTGATGAAGATTCCTACATTCACTATGTAGAAGGTTGCACCGCGCCTATCTATAAATCTGATTCATTGCACTCAGCAGTCGTGGAAATCATCGTTAAGAAGGGCGCTCGCGTCCGTTACACCACAATTCAAAACTGGTCTAACAATGTCTATAACTTGGTTACCAAGCGCGCGCTATGTGAAGAAGGCGCAACCATGGAATGGGTAGATGGCAATATCGGATCAAAGGTAACAATGAAGTATCCAGCTGTAATGTTGATGGGACCGCACGCCAAGGGCGAGACACTTTCGCTTGCATTTGCCGGCCCAGGTCAACATCAAGATTCCGGTGCAAAGATGGTGCACGCTGCGCCGCATACCTCATCTTCGGTAATCTCCAAGTCGGTTGCGCGTGGCGGAGGCCGAACCTCATATCGAGGACTCGTCCAAGTCGCAGAAGGTGCCCATCATTCAGCAAGTACCGTTAAGTGCGATGCCCTCCTGGTGGATACCATCTCTCGCTCCGACACCTATCCATATGTAGATATTCGCGAAGATGATGTCTCAATGGGCCACGAAGCTACTGTTTCGAAAGTCTCCGATGATCAACTCTTCTATCTCATGTCTCGCGGTCTGGATGAAGATGAAGCGATGGCGATGATCGTTCGCGGATTTATCGAACCAATCGCTCGAGAGCTGCCAATGGAGTATGTGCTCGAACTTAATCGATTAATTGAACTTCAGATGGAAGGAGCGGTCGGCTAATGTCTACACTCAATTCAAATCTGCTCGATAACCACACACCTACGGGAAGAGAGGAAGCCTGGCGCTTTACACCTCTCAAGCGTTTAGGTGGACTTCATGACGGTTCAGCTTCTCCCGTAGTACGTGAGTCGCTCACACTTGCAACTCCTGCCGCAGTCGGAGTTCACTTTAAGCGTGGCGAAATTAAGGCGGCATCCAGCACTGATGATGCCGTGATCACTCGAGTACGTAATTACACATCAGAAGGTGCGGTGCTCACGATTGACCGCGACCATGAAATTGCCGAACCTATCTTTTTATCCCGGATTAATGGTGAACTTCAAGGCGCCGAACTCTCGCGTGTTCAGATTCATCTCCAACCTAACGCGCGCGCAACTGTTGTTCTCGACAATGCTGGTGATGCCCATCTAGCGGAAGATCTCGAAATCATCCTCGAACCTGGTTCTCATCTGACATTTATTTCGGTGCAGGAGTTCTCACGCTCTTCGATCTATGCCGCACGCCATCACGCAATCGTCGATAAAGATGCAACTCTAAAATCAATCGTTGTCACGGTCGGTGGTGACCTTGTGCGCCTACTCCCAACTGTTGCATTTAAGGGTGCGGGCGCGGAGGTTGACCTGCAAGGTGTTTACTTTGCATCAGCCGGTCAATTCTTTGAGCATCGCATCCACGTGGATCACGCCGTTGCTGGCGCTAAATCCAATGTCAATTACAAAGGCGCTCTTGCCGGACGTGATGCGCATACAGTATGGATTGGTGATGTTTTTATTCGTGCGGCAGCTGAAGCTACCGATACCTACGAACTCAACCGCAATCTCATTCTCACCGATGGGGCTCGTGCAGACTCCGTCCCGAATTTAGAGATCGAGACGGGTGAAATCGTTGGGGCTGGACACGCATCAACCACTGGACGATTCGATGATGAACATCTTTTCTATTTGATGTCTCGCGGAATTAATGAGGCAGATGCCCGCCGACTTGTGGTTCGGGGATTCTTCAATGAAGTAGTTTCAAAGATTGGAATCGAAGATCTGCAAGAGCGGTTGATGGCTCGCATCGACGCCGATCTAGAGAAGGTCGCCAATGCCTGACCTACAACTTTCCACGTTAGCACCAGGTAAGCCAATTCGAATTGAAAAGAATGGCGAGAGCATCTGTGTTGCTCGGATTGGCGATGAAGTCTTCGCGATTGGCGATACCTGCAGCCACTCGGATGCATCGCTATCTGAAGGCGATATCTCAGATTATTCCATCGAATGCTGGCTGCACGGAGCCGCATTCGATCTCAGAACCGGTGAAGCTCTCACTCCGCCGGCATTTGAACCAGTAAAGAAATATTCAGTCACTATCGACGGTGATTCCGTCACGATCGAAGGGTAAATAAGAATGAGCACACTAGAAATCCGCGGACTCACCGTTACAGTAGACACTGAACAAGGTGTGAAAGAAATTCTTAAAGGTGTAGATCTCACTATTAAGTCTGGTGAGACCCACGCAATTATGGGGCCTAATGGTTCAGGTAAATCCACCCTTGCCTATTCGATTGCCGGACATCCTAAATACACAATTACTGGCGGATCGGTAAAGCTTGATGGCGCTGACATTCTGGAAATGTCAGTAGATGAGCGTGCCAAGGCTGGACTCTTCCTCGCCATGCAATATCCAGTTGAGGTACCTGGTGTATCGGTATCAAACTTCTTGCGAACCGCTGCGACTGCGCTACGAGGAGAGGCTCCAAAACTTCGCGAATGGGTAGGCGAGGTCAAAGATGCGATGGAAAACCTCAAAATGGATCCTTCTTTCGCCCAACGCAATGTCAATGAAGGTTTCTCGGGTGGAGAGAAGAAACGCCACGAAATCATGCAACTAGAACTTTTAAAGCCTAAGTTTGCGGTTTTAGATGAGACAGATTCAGGTCTTGATGTCGACGCATTACGTATTGTCTCTGAGGGAGTCAATCGTGCAAAGGCCGCAAACAATCTCGGCGTACTACTTATTACGCACTACACACGAATTCTGCGTTATATCCAACCAGATTACGTACACGTTTTTGCAAATGGTCGAGTAGTTGAAGAAGGCGGCCCAGAGTTAGCTGAAAAACTCGAAGCCAACGGCTATGCAGAATATGTCGGTTAATTAGGTTCAATTAATGGCTCTCGATCCAATTGCACTGCGCGCTGATTTTCCGATTTTTAATCGGACAATTCGCGGCGGAAAGCGTCTCATCTACTTAGATTCAGGTGCGACTGCGCAAAAGCCGCAATCCGTGATTGATGCCGAGAGCGATTTTTATCGACTTCACAATGCAGCAGTGCATCGTGGTGCTCATCAGTTAGCAGAGGAGGCTACCGATGCATATGAAGGTGCCCGCAGTAAAGTTGCGGCCTTCATCAATGCAGATCTAGATGAAGTTGTCTTCACCAAGAGCGCTACCGAATCACTAAATCTCGTTGCTTATGCCATGGGTAATGCGCTCCCGGGAAATCGCTTTCACCTGAAGGCAGGCGATCGCATCGTTGTCACAGAAATGGAGCACCACGCCAACTTAATTCCTTGGCAGCAATTAGCAGCACGGACCGGCGCAGAATTAGTCTGGTTTGAAGTAACGCCAGAGGGGAGACTTGACCTCTCTCAGTTAGATTCAATAATCAACTCCACTACCAAAGTGGTAGCGCTGACACATCAATCAAATGTATTAGGCACAATTAATCCACTTGATCAGATTGTTGCAAAAGCTCATTCGGTGGGTGCAGTGGTTGTACTCGATGCGTGTCAATCGATTCCGCACATGGCGGTAGATGTACGAGCGCTCGATATCGATTTCCTAGCGTTCTCTGGCCACAAAGCGCTGGGACCAACTGGGGTAGGTGTTTTCTGGGGAAGAGCCTCGCTTCTCAAAGAGCTTCCACCATTTCTTACGGGCGGCTCGATGATTGAATCAGTCACCATGACTTCAGCTACTTGGGCACCAGCGCCTCGTAAATTTGAAGCCGGCGTCCCCAATATGGCGCAAGCAGTTGGCCTTGGCGCTGCGCTCGACTACTTGCAGCATCTAGGGATGGAGCAGGTACACGATCATGAAAAAGCTCTCACCCACTATCTACTCAATGGCCTGAGTGAAATTGCTGGTGTGAGAATTCTGGGACCTCTCTCCACTGAAGCCCGGGGTGGCACAATTTCATTTACCGCTGGTGAGATACATCCGCACGATCTTGGTCAATTTCTCGACAATGTAGGAATTGCCGTTCGTACTGGACATCATTGCGCATGGCCATTGACCCGAAAGTTACAAGTTCCTGCCACTACTCGCGCATCACTTTACATTTACAATTCTATTGAAGATTGCCAAGCGCTCATTGACGGGGTAGTTGAAGCCCAGAAATATTTTGGTCGTTAAATGCAATTAGACAATCTCTATCAGGAAGTGATTCTCGATCACTATAAGCGCCCACAAAATAAAACTTTGAGCCCTACTTTCGATGCCCAAGTCCACCATGTAAATCCAAGTTGTGGAGATGAGATCGACCTCAATGTAAAACTTAACGGTGACCGGATAGAAAATATTACTTGGGATGGTGTCGGCTGTTCTATTTCGCAAGCCAGTACTTCGATTATGTCTGATTTACTCAAAGGGCTGAAGCTTCAAGAGGCAGACCGCATTATCGAGAGTTTTCTTCATTTAATGCAGAGCAAAGGCACTGAAAAGGGCGATGAGGCTGTACTGGAGGATGCGGTCGCACTTGCGGGAGTTTCACAATACCCAGCTCGCATAAAGTGCGCCCTCTTGGGATGGATGGCGGTAAAAGATGCAACAGTTCAAGCACAGGCAAAGTAGGATAGATATATGAGCGCTAAAGTCGATGACGTACTTGAATCTATGAAGGATGTCGTAGATCCCGAACTCGGAATTAATGTAGTCGATCTCGGGCTTATTTACGACGCTATGGTGGATGACAATAACATTGCAGTTCTGAATATGACTTTAACTTCCGCCGCTTGCCCACTTCAAGATGTCATTGAAGACCAGACGCGCCAAGCTCTTGCTCCATTAGTCGATGATGTAAAGATTAATTGGGTCTGGATGCCACCTT
>CAZMBG010000017.1:0-14133 GCA_964564615.1 uncultured Candidatus Planktophila sp. | reverse complement strand
GCGCGAATGCACCGTAAGCGCCCCATAGTTTTATTGGTTTACCAAAAGCTTTTCGATCTAATTTACTCAAGAGCGCCAAGCCAATTACGATTTCTGCAACACCACTGAGATATGTGTAGATTCTGGGATCTCCAGGCAACGCTTTAGGAACAATGGAATCAAGTGGCGCTGGAAAAATGAAGTGGCCAATCCCTGCCAACAATAAGAGAACGCCCATTACCCGACCAAGTTTGCGATTGTTCATAGCTAATGGTGACATCCGCGGGTCGATTATGCGCGTTGGCACTTCGGACAAAAGTGTGAAGATCGATTGCCAAATGCAATTCTTCTTATCTCCCGCCCGCAGCGAGGACAAGGTTCACCATCTTGTCCATAGGCAGCCAGTGAAGTTTCAAAGAAGCCGCTTTCTCCATTTACGTCGATATACATCGCATCAAAGGATGTTCCGCCAACCTCTATCGCCTCGGCCATAACTTCCTTAGCAATATCTACTAGCTGGCCTATTTTCTTGCCACTTAAATCTGATGCCGAAGTTTCAGGATGGATTTTCGCGCGCCATAACGATTCATCAGCGTAGATATTGCCTACTCCGCTCATAATTTCTTGATTGAGAATGACTGATTTGATTGCTGCCTTGCGAGATTTGATTTTTGCGATGACCGCATCACGATCAAAGACGCTTTCAAAGGGATCGGGTGCAATATGTTGGGCAGATGTAGGTATGCCATCTACTTGCTCTTCTATCGATAACCAGCCAAAGGTTCGTTGATCATTAAACATTAAACTCAATGTGCGTAGCCCTTTACGAAGGTCAAACTCTGCCCTTACATGGTTTGGACGGGGTCTCTCTTTCTGCGCAAAGATAAATTGCCCAGACATTCCTAAATGTGCCACCAGCGCAAGATCACGATTGAGTTCAAACCACAGGAACTTGCCGCGGCGTTTGACCTCGCGGATGCGTGCGCCCTCTATCGCCTTGAGGGGTGCAATGGACGATGGCTTGAGCGCCCGTGGATGTAGATCTGAGGCGGATTTAATGGTGAACCCAGCGGCAAAGTGCTGTAGCCCTTTTCGGACTGTCTCAACCTCAGGTAGTTCGGGCATATGCGCAGTGAAATACCTCGCGAGCCTTTCTACAAATCAGACCTTCTTCGATGTTCGGTCGAATTTGGGCTCAACCATAGGGTTTGTGTGGAATATCGTTTAAAAAATATTCAAAGTTCTTTGTAAGACCCTCTTGTGGGGTTGCAGAGTTCGCGGAAGAATAAAGCCAGTTACGACCCGTCTTCACCGGTCGTTTCTTTTTCCCTCAGCAATTCGGTCGCATCCAAATGGGTGCGGCCTTTTTCCATTTTAAAAGGAGCCAAAATGAATATCTACCTAGACGAATCAATTGAACCTTCTGACCAGGATCTCGACTTTATCGAGCTGCTGCAGAAGGAGATTTGGCTGGCCGAAAGCTTTGACGGCGATGAAGACCACTGGGATGTCAATCTAGAGGGCAACGTGGAATTGCAGCACGATTCGCTCAAGCTCATCTATTTTCTTGAGAGCAATGCTTCAGTTTCCTTGTTTGAATATGCCTTTGACTCGTCAATGGCTCAATTCGATTATGAAACGCCTTTTGTGTACCACTCGGCTTATTTGCGGTTGCGCTTGGCCTTATGAGCAACTGTTGTACCACCACCAGTGGAGAATTGCTGGAAAAGTTCGGGGTTTTCAGCTTTGAACTTCTTCTCATTGAATTTCTCGGTCACTTTTTCAACCCGCTTCCAGGTGCAGATGCCTTCGATGCCCTCTGCATCCCCGCAGAGGGTGCGAATGTTGACCTCTGCTACTTCAGCTTGCCATTCGGCGGCTGTGTAGTACTCGATTAATTGGAGCTCAATCTCTTTGAGATCTTCCAAACGCTTCTTACTCTTCTTTGCTACGGCTATCGCTTTATCAGCTTCAAAAATAAGATCATCGACGTTATCGCCAAGGAAGTTGAGAGAGTCTAAGTCGTTCTCAAAAGGGGCCCACTTAAAGCGTGGCGAGATAGTCTTGGTAATCTCGGTGTATTTCTTCCTCAATTTAGGATAAGCCGCTAAGAGCGCTTCCACATCAAGCTTGGCCGCTTGTTTGCGCTCAATAGTTTCAACCAACCCGTCAACATCTTCGCCTGACTCGGCTGCTTCAACATATAGTTGTTTGATCTTGCTTATGCGATGCCCGATTTCATCTAGCGCAAACTTGGCAGCTTTATAGTCGGTGAAGAAATCTTCCGCCTTAGAGGTCGCCTTCTTTGCGGGTTTGGTTGAAAGTACACCTTTAAGTGATTCTGCTTTTTCAAAGTATTTAAGATTTGCTTTAGCTTCTTTGGCAAGCTCTTCGGCTCGATTAATACACGAGGTTAAGGTTTTATTATCGAAATCAAACCACTCGCCGTGTACGCGGTAGGGCGCGTAGAGGCCATGGAGTAATCCTTCTACCGCAGCTACCGCGGTTGTTTTTACAACTTTGTGGAGATGCAGGGTGCGAGGATTACCGGTTTGGTGCTCGTCGAGCCGAGAGGCGCTGTCGCGCCCCTCGACCTCACGAACTAAACCAACTTTGACATACGACGTGAACTTCTTTGTGACCGGATCGATTTCCTGAATAAAGTAAATCTCACCTGGCGTTAATACAACCGCCATACACCCTCTCCTTGGTTATGAAAGCGTTTCTTCTATGTGGGCAATTCGATCGAGAATGCCTTTGGCTTCATCATCCTTGCCTTGGGCAAAGAGCGCTGCTGCCAATTGATTATTGACCTTGACGATAGTGTTCCAATCTTTTGCTTCGTCAAGTGTTAATAATTCCAATGATCGTACAAATTGCTGTTGGGCTTCTGAATATTCCTTCATCAGCCAATGTGCCTGTCCGAGGCGGTATCGCGCGTAACTTTCCATATCTAAGTCTTCGGCGACTAACGAATAGTTGTAATAGAGCTGCGAGTGGTGATGCGCTTCAGGCCCATCGCCTAAAGCGAGGAAGGAATCGGCTAGATAGCGATCGCACCAGTTAACCATCATGGGGTCTTTGTCGCTCTTAAAGAGATTGCGAGCTGCTTTAAGGCTATCGATGGCTTCAAGGTCTCTATTTAATTTTTGGAGAGCCATTCCGAGATTCAGTAAATCGATGGCTTGTGTGTTGGTATCAGAGTCGGGGTCAATCTCTTGCATTGCCAACATATGTGAGTCGTAGCTTTTCTGCCACTCCTCCGCTTCGAACCATTGTCGGGCTGAAGCGCGCTGTGCGTGAAGGTATTCGCTTTGCTTCTCTTCCATCTTGTAGAGAACTGCTAGCGCTTGAAATGACATAGCAGCATCTACATGCTGTCCGAGATTGCTATGGCATAAAGCTTTACCTTCATAGAGGTGTTCGAGTTGTGATGCGTATAAATCTGCACCTAATTCTCGATAGAGATCGATAGATGTATCGACCAATTGGAGCGCCTCTATGTAATTGTTCTTTTTGTAAGCGAAGTGGCTGAGTTCGTCGAGAACTTCGGCTCGCTCTGCTCCGCTCGTTGTAGTGATGCGGTCCCAGAGTTCTTGCTCTTGGGTGTTGGGATTGTCGCTTTCGGTGCTCACCTTTTCCTTCCTGGTTGGTCCCTTACAGTCCGAGAAGATAGAGGGACCCACTGACAAATGGCTAGGAATGCCCTAGGGGGCGTAGAAGATACAGTAAAGACGGGCTATTGCTGGTCCATAGCCCGGGCGAAGTCTGAGAGATCCCAGTCAAAGGTGTCGGCCAAGTTCTTCGAGAGCGGGGCGCCATCCAAGGTTTCAAAGTGCAAGGCGCTGAGGAATTTCTCGCCCTTAAAGGAGATGGGGTCGGAGAGGGTGATCTTCACCGGCACGCTATGCGTGGTTCCGTCGGCGCAATCAGGCTCGCAATCATTGTATGAGTAAGTACCAGAGCCGGCTGCGCCTGAATCGTCCCAAGTGTTCCAGGTGATTTTTTCGAGGTAAGCACCTCCGTCGGCGCAGTAAATCATGATGCTTTTAGGTTTACTCACCCGAGTTTCGCAATCAAAGGTGTAGACGGTCCTGGGTTTGGACGCATTAGGTTGATCTCCACACCCGGTAACCAATAAGAGTGCGACGCCTAATAAGACGCTGTGAAGCTTCATGGAAACAGTTTACGAAAGTCGCGCTTAAAAAGAAAGATTGACTAGTCGAGACACTTATGTCGCGAGTTGGAATTGCCATCTGTCAGATGTGTATGTCATAGTTATCGCATCGTTCAACGCCACTGTAAAAAGTTTGCAAGAACGAATCGTCAACACCATTGAGAAATCAATGCGTGTTATGAAGAAGGCGAAATCAAAGGCTCTTAGCTGATTTCGCGCCAACCGGGTCCCGGCCACGGTGGAACTAAGAGAAGACGAGGCTGATTAAGGCAACGCCGGGATTTTTTATTGCCCTAAATCAGCCACCATTGAAAACTCAATAGCGGCGAAATTCTGCGACCCAAAAATAAAGAAAAAGGAGATCCCATGGGGAATATCGCAAATATCCAGTGTCCGATGTGTAGAAGTATGGATATCAGTCGTCACTGGAATTACTCAAATAGTTATTTACAGTGCAATAAATGTGGAGAAAGGTTTCAATAATGGATGAATTTATAAATGTTTTTTATGAGGAGAACTACGTTTCGAATAAAGAAATCGCTGAATACGAGAAGGTGTTCAACAAATCGGTGGGAATGGCCCGCTATGGACGCTGGAAGGCGCTGATGCACTATCGCAATCTGCAGTCCTATCAAGGTGCTGGTGAACACTTCATCTACCTCAATGGCCGCGGGGACGAAGGCATTGAAAGCTCATACTGCCCTTGTGGGTTGGTAATTACCAAGAGTTCAGAGCTCGGCGATACTCGCAAGGCGATTACCGATCAGAGAGTCTTAAAGAAACTAGCGCCCTTTAAGCTCAATGAACTCCAATTAACTATTGGGCACCGCCAAGCAGCCAATATTGCAACGATTGTTACCGCCTTCGTTCTCGTCGCCTTCACGCATCCAGAACGCGGGGTCTACTGCTACAAAGTTATCTGCCAAGTCTGCGGTGATGGATTGCTTGAGGCGGAAAAGCTGGAGAAAGATGCTTTTCTCCAACAGCACAACTCACGTTGTACTTTCTTGACAGAGGAAGCGCAGGCATGAGATCGGCATCAGATAGCAGCAAAAATATTTGGCTTGATGTTCATGCATTGTCTCGACTTGCCTACTTTGCAAGTGAGATACCAGTCATTCACGGACATACGCGTATTTTTATGGCGGCCGAATTTCCAGGATGGGAGTGGAATGAAATTATCCCTCCCCTTCTGAGAAAGGGTTTAATAAAAGCGCATCAAGAGACTCCTGCTTGGCTAGAACTTTCTCAGGGTCTCTTTTTTGATCCGAGATATGATGCTGTGCAATTTTCGCGTGGGAAGAAGAGAGTATTGATGTATCCAATTGAGCGCTGGACTTGGTTGGAGTAAATCGAACTAAAGCTTCTTTGAAATGACTTTGTTAGAGCCGTTGTAAATAGTTAACAGATAACCCTTGAGATTGGCCTTAGTTGAAACTGTTGCGATGCCATTTGCGTTGGTTTTAAATCGAAGTGTTAACTTTGCTTTTACGCCACTCTTGCTAGCGATAGCAGTTAGAGTTGCATTAGGAACATTGGTAGTCACCTTAATTGAAGTCATCCCTTTCGAAATGGTTGCCTTTACCGCATAACTCGGCGCAGCTAATACAACTTCCGGGGTCTCGATTTGAGTGGTGGCGGTTTCGTTGAAGAGATCTTCTTCAGCTTGGGCTGCAGGAGTGATCAATCCAAAGGCTAGAACCGAAACAGTTAGGCGAAGGAGAAACTTCATAGACCAAGCCTACGCTCTCAAATCTGAGATTCAATGACGAGACTAGTCACAGTTAGTTACTATGTGGGCTATGGCATCAACATCTGGAGACCGCACTCAATTCTGGCCCATCATTGAAAAGAAGTATGGGCAGCCTATGAAGTATTGGTTTGATGTGATGAAGGATTTAGAGGGTCGCAAATATCCCGAGCAGATTGCTTTTCTCAAAGAAGAGCATGGATTCTCGCAGGCGCATGCCAATGCATTAGTGATGTATTCACGTGGCTCTACAACAACTCAAAAGTATAAGAATTTGGCCGCCTACTTAGCCGCAGAGGCTGATGAAGATCAAGCTGAAACAATCAATCTCATCTTCAAAGCAGCGAAGGCGGCCTTCCCTAAAGGCACAGTTGTGGTCGCCTGGAATCATCCATTTTTCGTAGTCGGCGAGAAGTATCTCTTTGGAGTATCAACTACAAAGAGATACATTTTGATTGGCCCTCATACAGCAGGAACGAGCGCAATCGAAGAACTTGCCCCTCTACTTGAAGGCTACAAAACCAACAAGAAGACTTTCGAGGTTCCCTCTGATTGGGATGTCGACACCAAGCTCATTAAAGCCGTAGCAAAACTCATGCACTCGCGTGCTTAAGTTACTTCTTACCCACTTGATTTAACGAGAAGGTGCGGACGGCTGGTTTGCGTGTGCCATCGCCGGCAAAGTTCCACGCCAGAGTACATATTCCATTTGTAACTGCGGTAACCGTCGCTTGCGATTGAGTTCCACCACTGATAGCAACTTGGCTGACTCCCCCAACAGTACATACCGCAGGTGTATTGGAAGTAAGAGAAAGTGGGAGAGCTAAACCAGTTGAACCGCCATTGAGTGAAGAGTTGGACAGGAGCAGATTGCCCGTAACGACATATGGAGTTGCTCCCAGGTTGGTGTTATTGAGTACGGAGGCATTGATATATGTAAGTGGGCGGTTGAAGGTAATCGATCGGGAGACGCTTGTAGCTGGCGCCCAACGAGTGTCACCTGCTTGGGAAGCAATCAGCGTACAAATCAGACCATCGCCTGAAACTCCTGGTGCTGCGGTGACTGAATAAGCCCCATTTGCACCCGGTGTGACAGCACAGATATTTGGTGTAGTCGTGGTGACAGTGACAGGTAGTTTCGAAGAAGCTACTGTTACCACCGTTCCGGTTCCGCCGATTTCTATTGCAGAAGAGGCGGAGATCGCAACTGTTTGATAAGCGTTAGCGCCAGGTTCTGGGGTTGTCATTCCGGTAATTGATACTGAATTAAGAATTGAACTCGCTAGCCAATAGCTATTACCGGCGAAGGTAACTTGAAGCTGACAGGTTCCATTCCAGAGCGATTTAACTGTGGCACGAGTGTGAACGTTTGTAGTTCCTACATATTCTGCTGCCGTTACCGAGCAAACATTTGGCGTCTTTGAGACGACTGTTAATGGTGATGATCCAGCAAGGCTCTCATTGAGTGAAGGTTGGGCGGCGCTGACCACTGTGAGATCAAGATTGGTTCCACTAGTGGTAATCATTCCAGCCCAGGTAGCTCTAATTTGAGTAGGTTCTTTCATCCACACTATATTTCTTGATACAGATGGGGCTGGAAGATATTGATCATTGCCAGTCTGGCTTGCAATCACTGTGCACATCGCAGAAGATGCAGTTGCAATTGGTGATGAGTAATTAAGAACAAATCCACCGCCTGAGGTCGCAATCTGGCAGATTGTCGGCGTGGTGGTTGAGTATGTGACCGCCAAACCAGAAGTTGATGTTGCAGTCAGATTGGTGCCTGCTCCCCCGTAGTAACGTGACGTTGGAAGGCTAAACACCAGTGATTGCGCTAAACGAGTGAACTTGAAGCTACGAGCAACGGGTGTGGCAGCGGCCCAACGATCGTCACCATTCTGCGATGCGGTAATTGTGCAGGTGTTATTGTCGCCAGCGAGACCTGCCACAGGTTGTGCGGCAAAGAGATTATTTCCAGCACTGATCACGCTACAAACACTTGGAGTTGTGCTGATGAAGGTAACTGGCAGACCAGATGTTGCCGACGCAGATAGAGGTGCGCTGGTATTTAGCGCACGATTGGCAATAGCGCCAAAGTTAATCGATTGAGCAGCGCTAGCTCCTGGTTGAGGAGTCGTCATTCCACTCACAACCTTTGCTGAGGTAGTTGTGGAAGTGAGCCAGTAACTATTTCCGGCAAAGATAACGGTGATACTGCATGCGCCATTCCAGATTGATTTCACAATTGCCCGGGTGTGTACTCCATTTGCTCCGACGAATGAGGTCGAAGCAACTTGGCAAACTTTTGGAGTATTCGTTGTGATCGAGAGCGCAGATGTGCCACCTAAGTTTTCATTGAGCGAAGGTTGGGAGGCGCTGGTAACTCTAAAGTCAACCGCCGATCCATCAACGGAGAGTGCAGTTGGCCAGGCCACTTGAATATTGGTCAACTCTTTCGACCAGACGATAGAGCGCCCTACTGGCATAGCTGCTGCAATGGTTCCACTTCCGGCCTGCGATGCCGTAACTGTGCAGATATTTAACTGCGCAGCTGGAATCGGAGTGACATAGGAAAGAACTGTTACTGAATCCTGCTGGCTGATGGCGCAGACAGCGGGCGTTGTGGTTGAGAATGTAACCGGCAGACCCGAAGATGCAGTTGCGGTGAGAACTGTTGGAGCTCCGCCGTAGTAACGCAGGTTCAGAGGTGTAAAGGAGATTGTTTGAGCAGTACGTAGCCATCTAAATGATTGATACTGAGTAACTGCCGCAGCAAATCGGGAATCACCAGCTTGCGAAGCGGCGATTTGGCAAGTATTTGCATCACCGGTAAGACCAGCTACTTCACGCGCCACATATGAACCATTAACTAACTGCTCAACGGTACAAATGGCTGGTGTACGAGTTGCGAATGAAACCGGCAAACCTGAAGATGCAGTAGCCACGAGTGCTGCGGTATTTCCGTAAGTCGTATTAGCAATTGTCTTAAAGTTAATTGTCTGAGGTGCGCTTGCGCCAGGAGCTGGAGTTGTCATTCCGGCAATAGTGGTGTTGGTGGTGAGATTAGAAGCGAGCCAGTAACTAGCTCCAGCAAACTCCACATAGATCACACAAACGCCATTCCAGATTTTCTTGAAATCAGTCTGAGTGTGAACTCCATTTTCTCCGACATAAACAGACTTATCCTCACGGCAAACATTTGGAGTTCTGCTGGAAACTGTCATCGCGCGTCCGGCATCGATGTTTTCAGCAAGCCCTGGTTGGCTGGTGCTGGTAAGAGCAAAGGCCACAGTTAAGGTCTCACCGTTAGAAATCACTCGTGGTGAGATTTGGGTATTTTCTTTACTCCACACCATTGAGCGAACGACAGCTGTTGCAGCTGAATAAGTTGCATTTCCGTTCTGCGATGCACTGACAGTACAAGTAGCGGATGTTGTTGCTAGCGCACCACTGAGATACGACAATGAGGTCACCGAATCAACCGTAGATACAGCGCAAATAGTTGGCGTAGTTACTTGGTAGGAAACTGGTAGCCCAGATGTTGCGGTCGCATTGAGTACAGTCGGAGCTCCACCAAAGTAGCGTGAAGTTGGCAAGTTGAAGGTAATTGTTTGCGCAGTCTTGGCAGGCGTTGGGGCGTTAAGCGTTTGTGCCAAAACTATTGGGCCATACATAGTGCCACCTTGTTCGGCGAGTGGTCCGGTGTAGGCAAAGATCTTGACCCGGAAATAAATCGATTGGCCTGCAGTTAAACCGTTCATCGGGAATGCCACCACATTGTTCAAGCCATTTGTAATTGCAAATGGTGTGGCGGCGACAGTAAAAGTCTCACCTGATAAATTCGCAGTTGATCCATAGATAAAATAAACACGAATGTTTCCGCCACCAGCATTGACATTGGCGCGCAGCTCGAGTGAGTTCTGAGTCTGGCTAGTGACATAGGTATTGGAAATTACCGGCATCACTGGATTGCCCACATTTGTCAGCGCAGTAGGTTTTGTAATACCAGCTGCATTGGATGCTTCAAATCGATAGTAATAACGGGACCCTGGAACCAATTTGGTCATATCGGCAGTTACGGTCACGGTATCGATACCTGTGTATTGAGTAGGCAAGGTGACAATAATCGGCGAAACTGTCAGTGAAGCCTCATATCCGTACACCAATCGCACGGTTGTGGTCTGCCCCATTGGATTGACTTGGCCTGTAATCGTAGTGGTTGGAGTATTTAGACCATTTGTTGGTCGAATGGTGACAACCGATGGTGCAACACCACTTATTGCCGGTGTTGTGAATGAGATCGAATTGGAGTTAACGCTGGCAGCGCTATTTCCGGCGATGATTCGGTAGTAATAAGTAGTGCTTGCGTTGAGATATGAAATATCGAGTGAAACATTGGTGGTAGTTGTACCGCCAACTGATTGTGGGTTGGCCAAGTTGGTAACTGTATTAGATGCAAATGTTGGATCCGTTCCGTATTGGAAGGAAACATCTGTAGCAGTACCGGAGGCATTTACTGTGCCAGTGATGCGAGCGCTATAGCCAGTCACCATGGTTGGCTGGGTAGCAACTACGACTGGAGGGGTCGCAATAAATTTCTCGGTAACAAAGCTCAGTACCGCAGAGGTTGAGGTTCCACTTGAGTTGGTGGCTTTTGCTCGTGCATAGAAAGTAGTTGAGGGTGTTAAAGCTGTGAGATCTGATGTCACTGGAATTACTGTGTCGCCGGTGACAGCGCTGGGAGTGAGATTGATTGATTTCACACCCGTGGCAAAGGCGGCATCCGCACTTATCTCTAGCGTTGCTGTTGTAGCGGCATTACCAGGATTGATTTCCACAAGCGCAGTAGCGCTAGAGCTTGTGACGTTTGATATTGACTTCACTTGAATGGTTGGTGCAACAACTAGTGGGCCGCCATCTGACGGTGAGATATAGAGCAATTTATTAACTGTTCCGGCTGGAATATTTTGAATTGCATTCTCAGTTGCTTGACCTAACAGCGCTTCAGTTACCTGTGCTACTGAGGCCGATGGATTGAGCGCTCGGTAGACAGCGGCCGCACCTGCAACGTGAGGTGTAGCCATAGATGTACCTTGAATGGTTGCAGTTGCAGAAGGCGAACCTATCCAACCACCGGTAATTGATGTTCCGGGTGCGCTGATATCAACGCAAGGACCGCGATTTGAAAATGATGCCATGGTGTCGAGCGCATTTGTTGCGCCAACGGTAATTGCAGATGGCGCACTTGCAGGAGAGTAATTACAAGCATCTGCACCATTATTGCCCGCAGCTACTGCCACAACAATTCCGGCATTGGTTAATTTAGCGATTGCATTATTGATTGCAACTGATGCCAAACCACCAAGGCTCATATTTACGACAGCCGCGGTGCGGGAGTTGGTATTTTGATCCGACAAAATCCAGTCGAGACCTGCAATCACAGTGGCATAAGATCCCGAACCAGAACAGTTAAGTACTCGAACTGGAACCAATAGTGCGTTCTTTGCTACACCATATTTCTTACCCGCAGCAGTGGTTGATACGTGAGTTCCGTGTCCATAGCAGTCAACAGTCCCGTATCCGTCGTTAAAGCCAGCAAAGCCAACACCCGAGATTCGGCCGGCGATATCGTCGTTGGGATAAATTCCGGTATCGACAACATAGATTGTTGCACCTGCCCCGGCGCTCTTATATCCATAGCTTCCAACATAACCCGATGCGGTAGAGACAGGTTCGCGTTGGTCGATGCGATCGAGGCCCCACGAAGGTGTTGGTGATTGAAACTGCTGATCTGCAAAGAGCGCTATTGGCTGATTGAGTTCTACTCCTAGAACATGCGGAATTGAGCGCAAGGTAACTGCAAGAGCATCTGGAATTTCAACCAAGAAGCCTTCCAGTGCATTTTCGTAGGTGTCATCTATAGATGCGCCTGCTGCACGAAGCGCGGCGATGGTCTCAACCCGATTACTGTCATCGACGGTAATAATGTATTGATTGGTTGGACCGAGATCTGCTCCCTCCGCGGCTACGCTGCTGATGAAGAGAGTGGCAACGGTAACGGCGATTGAAGCGATGGTGCGGACGCGATGGGTGCGTGCAAATAGCATGAATGACTCCTGGGTTACTCATAAAGGTAGCCGTTAAAACATCTGGTATTTATGCAGTTAAAAGTACCTGACCAGTCAGACATCCTCCGCAGATTAATGGGTTTTGGGGCTTACTATTTCGGGCATGGCACGTGAAGGCGGTGCCCATCACTTGCAAGACCGATACGGAGGAATAATGGCTGGGCAGAGAGATCGCAAAGAGAGAATTGACGGGTTCGAGGTCGCAATTGAGAAGCTGATCTTTGGCGGACGATGGTTGCTCGCCCCGCTCTATATCGGATTGATGCTGAGCCTCATCCCACTACTGGTGAGGTTCTTCAGAAACTTTTATAACCTCATGACCCACTTAACAGATTCTGATATGCACCACATGACACTCAGCATTCTCGAACTACTCGACACTGTTCTACTTGGCAATTTAATTATCATCATTATCTTTGCTGGTTACGAGAACTTTGTCTCTAAAATCAATATTGCCGAAAATTCAGAAGACCGCCCACATTGGATGGGGCGAGTCGACTACAGCGGCCTGAAAATTAAGTTAATTGGCTCTTTGGTTGCCATCTCTGTTATCGAATTGCTGAAGGACTTTATGATGGAAGGCCCAATCGATAACCAGCGTGAGGCTTGGCGAGTTGGAATTCACCTTACCTTCGTCATCTCAGGAGTCTTATTCGCGTTGATGGACAATATCGCTGAAAAGCGCGAGATTCACGTTTCAGCTAGCGATGATGCTAAAAAGGCAAAGACGAAGTAAAGACTTTAGATCAATCCATATTGCGCGGCGGCAGCAACTAACTCTTCGCGGGCATCAGGATGGGCAGCGTTATTGATGAGGTTGACTGCCTGCTCATTTTGATTTCGACCAAAGCAGGCAGCTGCACCTTGTTCGGTGACAACAAATGAATGTTGAAAACTGGTCACGTGCTCTTTGAGCATCGGAACAATTGTTGAAACTTTAGCTTTAGGATGCCAAGACGGCAGCGCCATAAAGGAACGTCCGCCCCGCGAGTGCAGCGCCCCAACAATAAAGTCGGTGGAGCCGCCAAAACCGCTATAGATCTGGCCGCGTACATGCGATGCGTTAGCTTGATCAAATAGATCAATCTGTAGGGCCGCATTGATAGAGGTCATACGCGCTTGGCGAGCAATCAGTGAAGGATTATTGGTGCGTTCGGTGCGCAACATCTGAACTCTGCGATTGAGATTAAGCCATTCGTAAAGTTCGGTACTTCCGAAGATAAACGATGCAGTAATTAAGACCTCTGGATCGAGAATTCCCATCTTATGTAAGTTGTATACGCCATCAGAGAACATCTCTGTCCAGATGCGCAGACCTTTGCGATCCTTGAGTGAATTGAGAACCGAATCTGGAATTGCGCCGATGCCTAATTGGAGAGTTGAGTTATCGGCTATCAGGGAGGCTATACGCTCGCCAATTGCGAGCGACTCATCGCTAAATTTAACCTCAGGCTTGACCATGAGTGGCTCATCGACCTCAACCAAGTAATCAATCTCTGATTCATAAATCTGAGCATCGCCATATGTGTAAGGCATATTCTTATTTGCTTGGGCGATCACCAATCCCCCGTGTTGGCGAGCTGTCTCAATCGCAGCGGGCAAAATATTGACTTCAATTCCAAGTGAGACTGTGTCGTGGCGCAATGGCGAGGTATGAATAAAGACTGCATCTGGGCGAGCAAAATCTCGAATAACAACCGGCAAGAGACTTAAACGAGAAGGTGTGTATTGAAGGCGGGGATGTCTGCGCATTCCATGTCCCACGAAGGCGGACTCATATGTAATTCCTTCACGATCTGGAATGCCAGGTTGCGCATTGAGCATGTGAAGTCGAAACTCGGGAAGAACTTCATCAGCCGCTTTGAGCAATGTGTTGGGGGTGGCAAAGTTTCCGGAAGCAATAATTCTTGGGTTGCCAGGTAGGTTTGCAAGTACCGATTTAAGTTGCTCTACATTAATGACGCGCATGTGCTAACCGTACTTGCTGCCGATATCTCTTCTCGACAAAGTGCGAGAGATGGCACTAAGAAGAGTGTGATAAAGATAAAACGCCAATGGCGTCACTACACAGTAGCCCCGAAGGGATTCGAACCCTCGTA
>CAZMBG010000016.1:0-14456 GCA_964564615.1 uncultured Candidatus Planktophila sp. | reverse complement strand
CATCAACAGATGCGTTGAGTACTGGATGCGCTTTGAGAGCTTCGCAAGCTGCGACCGCAAAGAATGGAAGGAATGAGAGCTTTACGCCTTCGCGCGCCTCAAAAGATGCCTTCGCCTTATCGCGCAGACGTGCAATCTTTGTGACGTCGACTTCAACAACTGTCGTTAGCTGTGCTGAAACTTGAAGTGATTCAACCATGCGAGCGGCGATCACTTTACGAAGTCGCGACATAGAAACAGTTGTACCTCGAAGCGGAGATACTGCGACTGGAGCAGGGCGTGCCGCGGCTGGCGCAACTGGTGCAGCAGCTGGTGTTGCAGCAGTTGACGGTGAAGGTGAAAGCGCTAAGACATCTTCTCGACGAATGCGGCCTCCAATACCTGTGCCACGTACTTGAGCGAGATTGACACCGAGATCATTAGCTAATTTACGAACAATGGGGGTGACGTAGGCATCTGCAGGTTGTGATACGTGTGTCGGTGCAACTGGCGCTACTGGAGCAGGTGTCACAACTGGATTAACTGGAGCTGCCGGAGCTGCTGGTGCAACTGGCGCTGCTGGTGCAACTGGCGCTGCTGGTGCAACTGGCGCTGCTGGTGCAACTGGCGCTGCACCCGTTGCTCCTATGAGCGCTAACCGTGCACCTACCGGAACTGTTGTGTCGACTGGAACATCGATTGCAAGAAGAACGCCGGCTACTGGTGAAGGAATTTCGGTATCGACCTTATCGGTTGAGACTTCTAGTAGCGCTTCATCAACAGCGACAGAATCGCCAACATTCTTAAGCCAGCGAGTAACAGTGCCTTCCGAGACTGACTCACCGAGCGCCGGCATTGCGATAACAGTTCCGGCAGATTGCGAAGCAGTATTGACTGCAGCTGGCGCAGGCGCTTCAACAACAGGAGCAGCTGGCGCAACAGGTGCCGGAGTTTCGACAACTGGAGCAGGAGCGGCAGGAGCGGCAGCGCTCTCTGAACCAGTTGCTATCAGTGCGAGTTCTGCTCCGACAGGTACGGTTTGGTCGACTGGGACGACAATTTTTTGAAGCACACCTGCAACCGGCGAAGGAATTTCAGTATCAACCTTGTCGGTTGAGACTTCAAGGAGTGGTTCATCAACTGCAATGTGATCGCCTTCAGATTTTAACCAACGAGTTACTGTTCCTTCTGAAACAGATTCGCCTAGCGCTGGCATTGTTACTGAAAATGTCATCGATATCTCCTGTACCTAGTCTCGTAAATTCTTATCTATTAACCGTGTGCGTGCAATGGTTTTCCGGCAAGAGCCATATGCGCCTCGCCCATTGCTTCCGACATAGTTGGGTGTGCATGGATGAGAGGAGCAACATCGTCTGCGGTCGCCTCCCAATTAAATATAACTTGTGCCTCTGCGAGGAGTTCGCCAACGCGGGAACCAACCATATGAATTCCGAGGACTGGTCCATCCTTCTGTGCCACTAACTTTACAGAACCGGCAGTCTTAAGGATCTGGGCCTTACCGTTTCCGGCTAAGTTGTAATCAACTTCAACAACGTCATATCCACGCTCTTTTGCCGCTTTAGTTGTGAGACCAACTGATGCAACTTCTGGTTCGGAATAGGTGACCCGCGGAACACCATCGTAATTAATTGGTCGTGGGTTGAGACCAGCAATTGTCTCAGCAACAAGGATTCCTTCTTGGAAGCCAACATGTGCCAATTGGAGGGTTGGAATGATGTCACCTACCGCATAGATTCCTGGAACATTGGTACGGCAATGGTCATCAACCAAGATGTAGCCGCGATCCATTGTGATGCCAACTTCTTGATAACCAATATTGTCGGTAACAGGTCCGCGTCCTACAGAGACGAGAAGAACTTCAGCAGTGAACTCTTTTCCATCCTCGAGAGTAACTGTCACGCTATCAGCGTTGACGCGATGTGACTTAAACTTTACGCCCAATTCAAAATTAATACCGCGTTTGCGATAAGCACGCTCTAGTTGCTTCGATGATGATTCATCTTCTAAAGCAATTAAATGAGGAAGCCCTTCGATAATAGTTACCTCGGACCCAAAAGATTTCCAGACCGAGGCAAACTCGCAACCAATTACTCCACCACCGAGAACGATTGCGCTCTTTGGAATGTAATCAAGTTTGGTGCCGTGATCTGATGTAATTACGCGATGACCATCAATTTCTAATCCGGGAATTGTCTTGGCATATGATCCGGTTGCGAGCACGATATTTTTACCGGTGTAGTGCTGGCCATTTACTTCAATCGTATTGTTATTGAGTAAGCGACCTTTACCTTCAATGTAGGTAACGTTGCGAGACTTAATAAGTCCTTGCAATCCTTTATAGAGGCCGGCAATCACGCCATCTTTATAAGTGTTGACGCCATTAATATCGATTGAGTTGAGCGTTGCATTAACACCAAATTGCGATGCTTCGCGGGCGCTATCTGCTACTTCACCTGCGTGGAGGAGAGCTTTGGTTGGGATACATCCACGGTGAAGGCAGGTTCCGCCAACTTTATCTTGCTCAATGAGTCCAACCGACAAGCCAAGTTGGGCACCTCGCAGTGCAGCTGCATATCCACCGCTTCCACCGCCAAGAATGAGAAGATCAAAATTCGACATATTCGCCCCTTTCGCCCGTACGACCATATCTTGCCAGCCGAGCGGGGTGATTACGAATTGGTAGCCGAGTCTGCTCGCTCACTATTCGGGAAGTTACTCAGATTCTGAGATGGCCAGCTGAACGAGAGAGCGGAGCGCGATGCCCGTGCCACCCAACGGGGTGTAGCCATGAGCAGATCCATCGTTGTAGGCGGGGCCGGCAATATCGAGGTGGAGCCATGGAAGCGAATCGGCGACGAAATCTTTGAGGAAGAGTCCAGCGACCAACATACCGCCATTACGCTCGCCAATATTGGCCAGATCGGCAGTTGGTGAATCCAATGATGCGCGCAACTCCACTGGTAACGGCATTGGCCAGAAAGATTCGCCGGAAATCTTCGTAGCATCGATAAAGCGAGCGCTAAATTCTTCGTTGTTTGTCATCACTGCGCTCGTGCGCTTTCCAAGTGCAATTAACTGAGCTCCAGTCAGGGTTGCGACGTCGATAATTCCATCGAGATCCTTGCTCTCTTGTGCCTTTGAAATAGCATCGGCGAGAACGAGGCGACCTTCTGCATCTGGATTAAGAACTTCCACAGTCTTGCCACCATAAATCGTAATAATGTCAGATGGGCGAGTTGCGGTATCGCTCGGCATGTTCTCCGCCAATGGCGCCCAAGCTTCAATAGAAACCGGAACTTTGAGGAGTGCGAGTGCAATCGTTGCCGCACATATCGCAGCTGCACCAGACATATCTGACTTCATAGCTTCCATACCCAGCGCCGGCTTAAGTGCTAAACCTCCTGTGTCAAAGGTGATTCCTTTACCGACAAAGGCGAATTTCTTCTTAGCCTTTAAGCCTTTTGGGGAGTAGGTGAGAGAGACGAGCCGCGGCGGATTAGCTGACCCTTGACCGACAGCGATAATTCCGCCAAATCCTTTTGACTTCAGTTGGGCATCGGTCAGTAGGCCAAACTTCAAACCAACAGAAGCGCCACCCGCCGCTTTCACTGCAGCTTCGATCTTCTTAGCAAAGGTAATAGGTGTCAGATGGCTTGGCGGTGTATTTACTAAGTCGCGTACCAGAGCAGTGGTGTCGGTAATAACAGTTGCGTGATGGGCGATCTCTTTAGCCGCCGAACCGGTGACCTGAGATGAGTAAATCGTTATTGTTTTAATTGCGGTTTTTTGAGCGCTCTTAGTTGACCCGCGGAATTCATCGAAATGGTAATTGCCCAACCCGGCACCTTCTGCGATCGCTTGAACAGCTGCAGCAGATTTTGCGGGCAACGCAATTGTTACTGATGAATTACCAGCGAGCGCACGTGTTGCGGCACCGGCTGCGCGACGAAGTGTCTCATTACTGTAAGAGGTTTGATGTTTACCGAGACCGGTAAAGACTAAGAGGCGGGTAGTTGTTCCGGGAATTCGGATAATTTCATCTTCCTTGCCAGTTGCTCCTAAATCATGGAGCGATGCAAGTAGCGCCTTGGTATCAATTGCAAGATCACCGGATTCAATTGCCAAACTTCCCTTTGCAGATTTCACAGATAATCCAAGTACAAGGACATCATCTTTTACGAGGCCATCGGCAATTTTTAACATAGACATAGGTCTAACAAACCTTTCTTAACGACGTCGCCAAGTGTAGGTTGTATCCCGTGAAAAATTCACCTTTGAACCAAGCTCACCTCGAACTCAACGCAAAGATGGCAGATTTCGGTGAATGGTTAATGCCTATCGAATATCCAGGTGCTGGTGTTCTAGCCGAGCACACAGCGGTGCGGGAACGAGTTGGGCTATTTGATGTTTCACATTTAGGCAAGGCATCGATAAGAGGTGAAGGCGCGCTTGAGTATCTCAATACGCAGCTCACCAACGATCTCAATCGTATCGGGGATGGATCGGCGCAATACACCATGCTCTGCAACCACAACGGCGGAGTTATTGACGACCTTATTGTTTACCGAAATTCTGAGAGCGATCTCTTTCTGATCCCAAACGCAGCAAATACCAGCGAAGTTGTTCGCACTATTGCAGATTCAGTGCCAGCAGGCATTGAAGTTAAAAACCTTCACGAGGATTATGCAGTTTTGGCGCTGCAAGGCCCTAAGGCTTTTGCCGTCATCGAATCGCTTGGCGTCAGACCCACCATGGATTACATGGCATTCGCGCATGTTGAAATTGCCGGATGTGATGTCATCTTGTGTCGCACTGGCTATACCGGAGAGCACGGATATGAGTTAGTCCCACGATGGGAGGATGCCACTACAGTCTGGAAAGCGCTTGTTGCTGCAATGCAACCATTCGACGGACTTATCTGCGGCTTAGGAGCGCGCGATACTTTGCGAACTGAAATGGGTTATCCATTGCATGGACATGAACTCTCCTTGGAAATTACTCCGGTGCAAGCTGGCTCTACCTGGGCAGTTGGGTGGAAAAAGGAGAATTTTCGCGGCTCAGCTGCGCTGCGAGCTGAGAAGAGCGAAGGCCCGCTTCGCATCTTGCGGGGAATTCAAGCGCAAGATCGTGGCATTCCGCGCGCTGATATGAAGGTAAGAAATAGCGCTGGAGATGAAGTTGGAGTTATTACCAGCGGCACCTTCTCGCCAACTCTCAAAAAAGGTATTGCGCTCGCCTTAGTAGATGCATCACTTTCAGTAGGAGATTCAGTAACAGTTGATGTTCGAGGACGCGAGAGTCAGTGCATCATCGTTTCACTACCGATGGTTGAATCGCACGTCCGATAATTACTGTCGGTCTTAGCGCGCGCCTGACTACATAAAGAACGCTCTTTCCGGTGACCGCTATCAAGGTTGCAGTGAGAATTGCTCTCGGCACATCCCATGCAAGCGCACCAACGAAATGGTAGGTAAGGAACCGAGTTGCATTCTCTGTAAAGCTCAATTGTGAATCAAAGGAGAGCTGAGTTTGGGTGCCAAGTGCGATTGGCCAAAAAGCCAGATCGAGCAGGAGTCCGTAGAACTCTGCTGCAATGATGGCGTAGATCATAAGTAAAGTGATTTCCACTTTTCCGCGAAGGTTTTTCGGAATAACCGCAACACCAAACCCAATACAACTTGCCGCAAGAATCTGCCAAGGCAACCAAGGCCCAAATCCACCTGTGAGCACAGCGCTGAGCGTCATGCTTAAAGCTCCAATTGCACTACCTAATTTTGGTCCTAGCGCTCTGGCAACGAGAATCAGCGCAAACCACATCGGTTCGATGCCAATTGCGCCAATCCCTATTGGTCTGAGCGCTGCAATCAATGCGGTAAAGACTCCAATTAATGCAATCTCTTTACTTCGCAACATGGCTTACCTCCAGAACCTTTGAGGTCAGGGCATGTGCAAACTCTAAATCGTGGGTTGCGATAGTGATGTTGCAGTTGGCACTAAGAGTGTGAATCTGCTGAAGGAGATTTCGCTGCATTTCAAAATCCAAACCTCGTGTCGGTTCATCCAACAAGATTCGATCGGGCTTGCGCGCGGCAATGAGCGAGAAGGCCAGCAAAAGCCGTTGACCCTCGGATAGATCAGCCGGATGTGCCGCTTGATCGAATGCACCAAATTTTTGCAGGTACGAGAAAGTTGAACCGAGCGAGAGATTCCAGTCACGATCATTTTCCAAACATTCATCGCCTAATGATTTACCAAAGAAAAGATCACCAGGGTTCTGCGGCAAATACCCGGGTTTATCAGCTCCAATTAAGGAGTTGAGATATCTTGTCTTCCCAGATCCGTTGGGTCCAATGATGCAAGCAATTCGATCGCTATCTGTGTTCGGAAGGCTGTTTTCGGGTAAATGAGTGGCTCTGGTCAGCGCGCCAGATTTGAGCAGATATATATCTGGCCGCAAAGGTGTGAATGCTTGGCTGCGATGTTCTGCAATCACAATTGCAACTCCATAATGTGTAAGTTCAGAGATGAGAGATAGTAATTGAGAACGTCCCTCACTATCGAGTTCGCTGGCTGGCTCATCGAGCAGGAGATATTGAGGCTGACTCACCATCAAGGATGCGATTGCAACTCGTTGAGTTTCTCCGCCACTCAACTGAGTGAGGTCGCGTTCAAGTAGATGTGCTATGCCAATTCGGTTAGCAATTGCAGCAACTTTCTCTGAAATTGATAGTTCATCCTCATGACGAATTTTGAGCGCGAAGGCTATTTCTTCAAAAACTGTTTCGGTAAGAAATGAATCCCGCGGATTCTGCGGCAGGTAAACTGCTCGTTGTAGGTGAGGTATCTCTTGAGAAATGTAACCACCGGTAGTTGCCGGCACTAAGCCAGCCAAGACTTTGAGAAGGGTGGATTTTCCTGAACCGGTATCACCAGCAATGAGAGTGAGCGATCCTGGCGCTATGTCGATGGAAACTTTGTCGAGAACTGGTTGCAGCTCGGGAGAGAAGCTCACTGTAAAGTCAACCAGTGTGAGATGTGACGGAGTATTTAAGTTTGAACGGCGAACCGACTTATAAAAATCGTCATAGCCTCGAAGAAAGAGTGATTGACCGATGAGTAAAGACCTTTTTACTGCATCTTCAATGATGGCCACTCCCATCTTCGACCATCTCGCCATATTCGGACTGCGCAATTCCTGAGCCCGCTTAATTCGGGAAATAGCGTGCACCAATTGCGGATAAGAATTTAGCGCGATGACCAACGCCGTTGAAAAGGAACGAGCTCGCTTGGGAACGAGGGAGAGGATTCGTTTCGGGGAGAGGAAAGCGGTCATAGCGCCAAACGTGGCAATCACTGCAGCAATGAGATAGGTGTCTTCAATAGTAGAAGTGATTCGTTCGCGTGTTACTACTCCGCCAAGCCGAATACCTGTGAGCCACGATGGCAACTGAACTTCTGGAAGTGTGAAGAGGGTTGTGCCGACCGACGGAGTTCCAATGATGACAGCGGTAAATAGCCGCACAGTAAATATGTAGGCAACTGCAACTAACGACCAATAGAAGGTGCGCCTCCACAATGAAGCACGAGCGAAGCGAGCGACCAGCGAAATTAGCAGAAGGAGATAGGCGAGAAAGAGCAGCACAATCAGCGAGTTAATTCTTGGAGCGCAGTTGAGTTGGAACCTTGATTTCTGCACTGCATTCTTGAGCTGGATATTGATTCAGCGCACAAATAAACCCTTGACTTGATTGTCGCACTTTGAGCTCTTGCTGCAGTACATCGAGTCCAGTCGAGCCTTCAGAAATTTTCACACAACGAACAATGGTCGTACGTGGCTTTTCACCTCGAGGCGAGATGAGTGAGGAGCCGAAATCGACGATGAGGCCAACTCTGATCACGCCGTCTTCTCTTGTGACGCCCGAACAAATTTTTGCGAATCGAGGTGATGTGGTCGGAGGTTTTGCAGCAATCGAATTACTACTGAGTGTGAACTTCCATCCTTCAATCGCACCATCACGCAGTGTGGTTGTAGGGCCAGTCATGGCTGTAATCCATTGTGTGGAATGCGGGGGAGTTTGAAAGTAACCCCAATAACGCCAACCTTTTTCGGCGGCATCTGCTGGCGTGGATATTGCCGCGAAAGATAGAAGTAGACACGAGAACGCGATAGCTCTCTTCATATAGAACTCCTTACGACCCGTAGTCCGAGACAGGCGTTAGTAGTGGAAGATTTCTTGGCAGGCACTCCGACTTTACGGTTGCTGGTCAGCGTCGGAGTTTCACCGTACTTTCCCTACGCAAGCTCTTTGAACTATTCAATTTTATGAGAGGTATCCTAAATGAGAAATCAATATTACGATGTAAGCATGGAATATCGTCGCCTTGGTTCTAGTGGAATGTACGTATCTGAAATCGCTTATGGAAACTGGATTACTCACGGTTCACAGGTTGAAGCAGATGCTGCCATTAAATGTGTGAAGACCGCTCTTGATCTCGGAATCACCACGTTCGATACTGCCGATGTTTACGCCGGCACTAAGGCGGAGAGCGTTCTGGGTAAGGCGCTTAAAGGTGTTCGCCGCGAATCCTATGAACTCTTTACTAAGGTGTATTGGCCAACTGGTCCGGGTAAGAATGATCGCGGACTTTCCCGCAAACACATCATGGAGTCGTGCCACGCCTCACTCAAGCGCCTTGGTACCGATCACATCGACCTATATCAGATGCACCGTTTTGATTATGAGACCCCTCTAGAAGAGAGTTTGTCGGCATTTGAAGATCTCATTCGCCAAGGCAAGGTCAACTACATTGGCTTTTCAGAGTGGGATGCACAACAAATTGCCGCAGCTCTCAAAATTCAAGATCTCAAGGGTTACACCAGATTTGTCTCAAGCCAGCCGCAATACTCTGCGCTATGGCGCGTGATTGAAGCTGAGGTTCTTCCGCTTTCGAAAAAAGAGGGAATTGGTCAGATTGTCTGGTCACCACTTGCTCAAGGTGTACTCACCGGCAAGTACCTGCCAGGCAAGAAACCACCGACAGGTTCACGAGCTACCGATAAGAAATCTGGCGCGAACATGATTTCTCGTTGGATGAAACCAGAAGTTCTAGAAACTGTTCAGAAAATAAAGCCAATTGCTGATGAAGCGGGATTGACTATGAGTCAACTCTCAATCGCGTGGGTGCTGAGCAATCCAAATGTCTCTGCTGCGATTATGGGAGCAACTAAGCCAGCACAAGTAAAAGAGAATGTGAAAGCATCTGGAGTTAAGCTCAGCGCCGAACAACTTAAAGCAATTGATAAAGCCCTTGGGACTTTGCCGGAAAAAGATCCTAAGAAAAATGTAAGTCCGAACCCTCGAGCTTAAATCTTATCGCCAGCTTTTTTCTGAGGTCGCGGGCTACGCATGCGACGCATTTGGGTCGAACGTAGCCAGGCGTACATGCCCAAACCTTTGACAGATGTTCCTGGAAATTTCTGCATAACTGCACGTTTTACCTTGCGGTTCAATATCAATCCGTCGATGACAGCTATAAAGAGCATCAGGTACATAAGTGCAATTGCAGCTAACTGAGTTATAGATGCTCCAGAGATGCCCTGCTTAGAACTCTGTGAAACCGGAATCATCGTAAGAATTAATACTGCGAAGATGACTGGCATAAAAAACTCACCAACTGAACGTCGACTATCAACGTAGTCGCGAACAAAACGTCGAGCAGGTCCGCGATCACGCGCTGGCATGGCAGACTCTTCGCCGCGCATATATGCAGCATGTTGGGCAGCACGCGCAGCTTTAGCAAGGGCGCGTTCTTGCTTCTTGGCTTCCTTTGAAACAACAGGAGCGAAGGTTTGTCGCTTAGATTCTGAAACGCGACGTTTTGGAGTTGGACGGCCTTTTTTCGATTCGGTCATAAGCGCACTATAGGGCGAGCATCTGGTCTAGCGCGATTTTGGCAAATTTGCGGGTGTCAGTGTCAACTTTAATGTGATTCACGATGCGGCCTGAGACCAATGATTCCAACGCCCAGACGAGGTGCGGCAGGTCAATTCGATTCATGGTTGAGCAGTAGCAGACGGTTCGATCAAGGAAGACAATCTCTTTATCTGGATGAGCCGCCGCCAACCTTTTAACTAAATTCAGCTCAGTACCGATCGCCCATTGGGAGCCGGGAGCCGCTTTTGCGATAGTGTCAATGATTCTCTCGGTACTTCCAACAATATCGGCTGCTGCCACGACTTCATTTCTACACTCCGGGTGCACTAGCACTTTCACACCTGGAATTCGTTCGCGAACTTCATTGACCGAATCGAGTGAAAATCTTCCGTGAACAGAACAATGGCCACGCCACAAAATCATGGTCGCATTTCGAATCTCTTCGTCAGAAAGTCCACCTTGCGGCTTCCAGGGATTCCATACAACGCAATCACTCTCACTTAGCCCCAAAGAGATAAGTGCAGTATTGCGCCCTAAATGCTGATCTGGAAGGAAGAGTACTTTTTCACCTTTAGAAAGCGCCCACCGCAAAGTTTTCTCTGCATTAGATGAGGTGCAGACCGTTCCACCGTATTTCCCCGTAAATGATTTAATAGCTGCGGTTGAATTCATATATGTAACAGGAATAGTGGATTGCGCAACACCGAGTCGCTGCAGGTCTTCCCAACATGCATTTACTTGGGATGCGGAAGCCATATCTGCCATCGAACACCCTGCCGCCAAATCAGGGAGAATAACTTTTTGGTTATCGCTCGTTAAGATGTCGGCTGATTCAGCCATAAAGTGCACACCGCAGAAGAGGATAAATTCGGCGCTACTTTGCGCCGCTGCCGCTTGCGCCAATTTGAATGAATCCCCGGTGATATCTGCGAATTGAATGACTTCATCACGTTGGTAGTGATGCCCAAGAATGAGTGCTCGAGTACCGAGCTCATTCTTGGCGGCGATAGCGCGGGCGACTAAATCCGGATCGCTCGCCGCAGGTAATTCGCCCTCGCAGGTGACGCCGCGTTCAGATCGAGGGTCTGAACCTTGGCCCAAAAAGAGGAGGTCGCGAAGCGGCGTGGACATGTGTGCATTCTCTAACGCTATTTCTGCGCTTTCAAGTCGCAACGTGGGTTGCTGGCTTGTAGTATGCGGGGCATGACAACAGAAGCAACTCAAGCAACCGCAACCGGCATTGTTCTCACAGACGCTGCTATCGCAAAGATTGAAGCGTTGTTAGCTCAGGAAGGTCGCGATGACCTTTTCTTGCGCGTCTCTGTACAGCCAGGTGGCTGCGCTGGCCTACGCCATGACTTCCACTTTGATATCAATGAATTAGAAGGCGACATCATTCGCCACTTCGGATCTGTCAAGGTCGCAATCGACAAGATGAGCGATCCATATTTAGCGGGAGCGACGCTCGATTTCGTTGATCGAATCGACAAGCAAGGATTTACAATCGATAATCCAAATGCACAAGGCTCTTGTGCGTGTGGTGACTCTTTCAACTAATTTCCTGTAGTTAAATGCAGCCATGAAAATTGGCGTTGCAGGTTCGGTTGGTCGCGACTATTTAATGACCTTTCCAGGTCGTTTCACCGATTCGCTCGTCGCAGGTTCGCTCGAAAAGGTCTCACTATCATTCCTCGTTGATGGATTGGAGATTCGCCGAGGCGGCTGCGGAGCAAATATCGCCTTCGGTCTTGGCGTGCTAGGTCTCTCGCCAACGCTGGTCGCTTCTGTCGGAAAAGATTGGGCCGATTACGATGCATGGCTTTCTCGTCACGGGGTAGATACATCGCACGTGTTGATTTCCGAAAGCCAACTCACCGGTCAATTCACCGTAACTACCGATACAGAGATGAATCAGATTGCATCTTTCTTTCCGGGTGCAATGTCGGAAGCTCGCAATATTGAACTTCAGCCGATAATGAACACAACCGGTAAATTTGATATTTTGATAATTGCGGCAGATGACCCGGAAGCCATGGCGCGCCATACTGAATCTGCACTTGCAGCCGGTGTTGCGGTAGCGGCCGATCCTTCGCAGCAGATGGCGCGTATGTCTGGTGATGAAATCAAGAAACTCATCGATGGCGCTACCTATCTCTTTATGAACGAATATGAATTAGCTTTGGCTATCCAAAAAACTGGATGGAGTGATCACGAAATCCTGCAAAGAGTGAAGACAAGAGTCGTAACGCTGGGTGCAAATGGTGCGCGGGTCGAGAGCATTTCTGGAGAATTCATTAAAGTTCCATGTGCAAAAGAACGTGCAATTGTCGACCCAACGGGTGTGGGCGATTCATTTAGATCTGGTTTCCTAGCTGGACTTGCCTGGGGACTCACGCACGAGCGATGCGCCCAAATTGGTTCAATGTTGGCCACCTACGTCATCGAAACAATGGGCACCCAAGAGTATCGATTTACCAAGTCGGAATTTGTGTCACGTTTTGCCGAGGCTTACGGAGAGGACGCAGCCTCAGAGATTGCAGCACATCTTCCTAATTAAGTACGCTGCCAATTCCAGTCACTAACTCGGCGATATCTGATTCGCTGACTCCGTCGTGTAATCGAAAACGGAGATGGCCTTCAGTGCTGATGCCCATCGCGTGGAGAACGTGGCTTGGAGCAAGATCTTGTGGGTTGCATGCGGAGCCAGAATCACAATCAATTCCAATTGCGTTGAGCGAACGCAACAATTCATCGGCCGATCTTCCGGTTATGACAGCTGAGAGGTAATGTGGAGATGCCGGCGAATGTGGAGCTACAACGGTTAATTGATCGATGTTATTTAAACGTTGAACAAGTAATTGTCGAAGGGCTGGCCGAGGCGCTGAATACTCGTGGTACTTCTCGAGCGCTACTGCTGCACCAATGAGAAGTGGTAGTGAGTAACTGCCAGGGACTTTAATGTCGGCAAGGTGAGGAAGTGGGTATTGATATTTCTCCGATTGGGCTAGCGCTATAAACCCTAAACCTTGCGGACCACCCCAAGATGTTGCATCAAGAATAGTTGCCCCTTGGGGCGGTATTAGTTGCGAGTCAGGAATGGCATGAGTTGCATCTACGACAATATTTTCAGAAATGTCGAAAAACTCGGAGAGGTTCTGCGATATTCCGGTTTCGCCATTGACTGCTTGAATGACTAATAGCGATCTGGAAATTAGCGGTGGCTGAGCTATAGCGCCGTCGGAATCGACCGAGAGCATCTCAACTGGACCTTGATGGGCGCGTGCGCAGGCACGAATTTTTCCCTGATCGATTGCCGAGTAGAAGAGGTGGGTGTCAGGCTTTACCAATCCGGAGATTGCAAGGTAGGGGAGTAAAGCTGGTTCTCCGACGATATGAAGCGCTGAGGTAGCGATTCCAAGAGAGGCCGCAATAGACTCTAAGGCGGCAGCTTTGAGAGTGGCGGCGCGATGCGCCGATTGCGAGAGTTTACGAGGGTCGGCCCAACCATCGGCGAGCGCACGGGAGATTGCCTCGAGTACCTCAGGATGAAGTGGGGCTCGAGAGGTGAAATTTCCTGTGACACTTACCACCGGTCAAAGGTAATGGTTGAAGGGGCAAGATGCGTACAGTTACGCGTAATCCCACTATTCTTAGCCCATGTCTTCACGCAAGCTACGTATCTTCTTGGGCACCGTCGGGGCTCTCTTCGCCGCCGCCACCTTGTCTAGCTGTTCCTTCGATTCCGCGTCGATTTCAGGCTTTGGTTTTCCACATGGCGTCAGTAGCGTCAATGACACCTCGCTCTCTCTGTGGCAAGGCGCATGGATTGCCGCCGCTGTTGTTGGAATCTTTACCTTTATTTTGATTATCTGGCCGGCAATCTTCCATCGTCGCAAGGAAGGCCAACCAGAATTTCCAAAGCAGACTCAGTATCACATTCCAATCGAAATTCTTTATACTGTCATTCCGTTCATTATCATCGCGGTTCTCTTCTACTTTACTGCGCAGAAAGAAACCAAGATCACGGATTTGAAGACTCCGGCACAACACCAAATTTCAGTCGAAGGTATCCAATGGTCGTGGCAATTTGCATATCCAGAAGCTGGCTCTAAGGCAGTCGTAACTGGAACGCCAGAAAATCCACCAACTCTCTATTTGCCACAAGGAGAGAGCGTTCGTTTCACTATTACCTCCAACGATGTTGTGCATGGTTTTTGGATTCCGGCATTTATGATTCAACAGCAGAATTTGCCTGGCGTTACCAACCATATTCAATTCACTGCAAATAAATTAGGAACATACCCAGGCCGTTGCAATATTTTGTGCGGTCGCAATCACGCGCAAATGACATTTACAGTCAAGGTAGTAACACCTGCGCAATATCAGGCTTATCTCGAAACCCTAAAGGCAGGCGCATAAATGACAACTTTAATCGAACGTCCTTCGGCTGCAGCTCCACGCCCTGGTGTCAATAAGACTTCTTGGGGAAGAGAGTTCGTAAAGACAATCACATCTACCGAT
>CAZMBG010000015.1:0-17014 GCA_964564615.1 uncultured Candidatus Planktophila sp. | reverse complement strand
TCCAGCGCTTCTTGTCACAGAACACATTCGTGGCGAAGGTCTTTACCGGTATCGATGGTTCATTCGTTCCACTACAAGAGACAATCGATGCATTCGAAGCTCTTGCAGATGGAAAGTACGACCACGTTCCAGAGCAGGCATTCTTTATGTGTGGTGGCCTCGACGATGTTGAGCGCAAGGCTGCAGAGCTAGCAAAGGCATAAAAGATGTCACTTACAGTCGCATTAGTATCGCCATCGGAGCAGGTGTGGTCGGGTGAGGCATCATTCGTGCTGGCTCGCACAACTGAAGGTGATCTCGGGGTTCTCCCAGGTCACGAACCACTCTTTGGTGTACTAGTCGATGGCCTTGTCAAAATTAAGGGAACCGACGGAAACACTAAAGAATTTAACGTGAAAGGCGGATTCCTATCTGTCTCAAATAATCGCGTTTCAATTCTGACAGAGTCTCTCGCTTAATCATTTGCAGTAAGAAATCCCGTTGGCCTAAGGCCAGCGGGATTTTTGCTTATTCAAAGGTATCTCAACAAAGTGGAGTATGTAGTTGGTTTCTTTCTCGGCTTCAATATACTTTTTGCATGATTGAGCTCAAGCTAATTCAAGACTCCGAACTCGAAGCATATTTTTCACAGATGTATGAGCAATACCGCGCAGAACTTATTGAGGGCGGTCATTCTCCAGAGTATGCCGATCAGGCGATAGCGGATACTAGATCTGAAACTTTTCTCAATAATGAGCTTTTGCCTGGAAATTATATTTTCAGAGCTATAAGTCAAGGAGAGGTAGTTGGTAATCTTTGGATTCACGATGATAAACCGGGTGCTGGTGGGGATTGGGTTATCTACGATATCGAAACTCTTGAAGGTTATCGTGGGAATGGTTACGGAAGAAAGATCCTGAGCGCTGCAGAAGATTTTGTAAGAGAAAACGGTGGCAATGAAATTAGGCTTAACGTAGCTGGCTTTAACACGGTTGCCCGACATCTATACGATTCATCAGGGTACAAAGTGACCCGTCTTAGTATGAAGAAGAAGTTGGATTAACTATTCGCGAGTGACATGCGCGCCAAGTGCGCGAAGCTGTTCTGCGAAATTTGGATAGCCGCGGTCGACGTGAAAGGCGCCGTCGATTGTGGATTCACCATCGGCGACGAGCGCGGCTAGAACTAAGCCAGCGCCAGCGCGAATATCGGTCGCTTCGACCGGTGCTCCAGATAGTTGTGGAATGCCGTCGATTGAGGCGTGATGTCCATCGACTGCAATGTGTGCGCCTAAGCGAAGTAGTTCATTGACAAACATAAAACGCGACTCAAAGACATTTTCAGTCACTATCGCGTGTCCATCGGCGATGGCATTCATCGCGATAATAAAGGGCAGTAAATCGGTAGCAAACCCTGGATATGGGAGAGTGGCAACATCGATGGCTTGTGGTCGCTCTTCCATCCGTACCCGAATTCCATCGGCGGTAGAAGTAATAATGGCTCCTGCCGAAGTGAGTTTTTCCAGCATTACTTCCATATGTTCTGCCACTGCACCGTGAATAGTTATATCGCCCTGGGTAATTGCTGCAGCAAAGGCCCAAGTACCGGCGATGATTCGATCGGTAATAGTGCGATGAGTGGTGGGATTGAGGCGATCAACTCCAGTGATTGTGATGAGAGGTGTTCCTAAACCTTCAATGTGTGCCCCCATGGAAATAAGAAATTCTCCAAGATCAACTAAATCTGGTTCGCGCGCTGCATTGTCGATGGTGGTTCTGCCTCGAGCTAGAACCGCAGCAGTCATGAGGTTTTCGGTGGCGCCAACCGATGGGAAATCGAGGACTATATCGGTACCAGTTAATCCATTGCGCGCTTCAGCCACAACATAGCCGTGCTCGACATGTGCAGTTGCGCCGAGCGATTCAAGGCCTTTAATATGAAAATCTAATCCACGTGATCCAATTGCATCGCCGCCTGGAAGCGCCACTTCTGCTTTTCCAACTCGTGCAACCAAGGGACCGAGCACATTAATTGAAGCGCGCATCTTGCGAACGAGTTCGTAATCTGCGCGATGATGTGGTGATTCTGGTACATCGATAGTGACGGTATCGCCAGATTTAGTAACAACACAACCTAAGCGGGTTAATAAATCCGCCATGATGTCAACGTCTGCTATATCGGGCACATTGGTAATCGTTGTCTTGCCTACCGCCAAGAGTGATGCTGCCATTAATTTGAGAACGGAGTTCTTAGCGCCAGTAACTGTGACTTCACCTTTGAGGCTTGCTCCGCCAACGACGCGGAAACGATCATGTGAAGTCATAGATGTATCCTACTTGTGGCTATTCAGACTTCTTGTAATCTGAGAGCGGCATTGCCGGATCGCGCGGAGAATGATGGCATTGAACTGAGGTGACTCTTCCCAGAGCTCCTTGATCAATTAATTCAGTAGATGCTGGGAAAAAAAGTTTAACTTCTCTCGCTTTTGACCCAGCATGAACAGTAGTCAGTACCCCTAACTTTCTGCCATTAGCGAGGTAGATAGTGGTTGTAATCTCCCACCATAAACAGCCAGTTTCAGTGGCGACCTGTACCTTTCCGCAAGCATATGTGAGGCAATTCTTAATTTGTTGGGCAAAACCTGGGATAGAAACGCTCTTATCTAGAACCTCACGTGATGGAATGCTGGCAAAGACCTCACCGTCTTGAATAAAACCCTTTGGTGGCCAGACTGGGGTTGGTAAAGGAGTGAGCGATATCCTGACAACCTTTTTCTTCTTCTTTTTTACAACCTTCTTCTTAGTTGGTGATGCCTTAGGTGTAGCCGAGCTCTTGGAGCTGGCGGTGGCTTTGGAAGTTGCCTTAGCGCTGACCGTTGGCGTCGCCTTACGTGTCGCAGTTGCTTTTACCGTTGCCTTTGGCGACGGTTTCTTAGTCGCGCCCAGAGCAGCAGGGGCAACTAGGACGAGGGAAAGAAAAGTTGCAAGCGCAACTGTTAATCGCGATCCCACTTGAAAGAGCGGAGTGCGAGAATCGTTCCCACTATGAGCCATACCCCAATAATGGCAAAGGTTCGCCCAGTCTCCCAATTGGCGGCAACTTCACGCGTAGCAAATGAGTCAGGAAGGAATACCGAACGCATTCCTTGCGTCAGCCACTTCAGTGGAAAAATCGCAGCTACTTGCTGCATCCAGTGGGGAAGATCGGTAAAAATAAAGAAGACTCCAGAGAAGAACTGCAAGACTATAACCACCGGTGACACTATTGCAGATGCGCTTCGAGCATCTTTCGGAACGCTTGAGAAAGCAACCCCCAAGATTGCCGAAACGATGGACCCTAAGACAATGTAAGAGATAAATAACAACCATCTATGAGTTGTAGTTGGAAGTTCAACACCGTAAAAGGCAACTCCAACGATAAGTAGAAGTAAAACCTGTAGAGCCATTGAAACCGTAACCAGAATGGTTTTTCCAATGAAATAACTAGACGCTGGCATCGGAGTACCTCGAAGTCGCTTCAAAGCACCTAAGTCGCGTTCAATGGGAATATAGATAGCCAACTGCTGAAAACCAGTATTTACCAAGGCGGCAGCGATCATTCCTGCGACGAAATATTGACTAAAAGTAACGCCGGGTGCGATGGTATTTTCAAATACCGAACCAAAAATAGCTAATAAAATAAGTGGAAAGAGCAAGGTAAAGACGACCGACTCCTTCTGTCGGAAGAATTGCTTAATCTCAATCGAACCACGTTTGAACCCCAACGAAAGCGCCGAAGGAATCTGGGCATTACTCATTCTTTCCTCCGATCATGGTGAGGTAGATATCTTCAAGTGAAGGACGAACTACAGATAGTTCAGCAATTTCGCCACCGAGTCGCTCAGAAAGCTCTTTGATAAATTGAGTAGGGTTTGCGCTCTCCTGTGTATGCAGCTGTCCAGCTTCTCGCCAACTTACCCGCGAATGGGCATGCGCGCGCCCACCTAAGAGATGAGGTGGTGCAACTTCGATAATCTTTCCGGAGTTCAAGACTGCTACCCGATCTGCTAAAACTTCAGCCTCTTCTAAATAATGTGTTGTGAGCACAATTGTTGTGCCTTCGGAGCGCAATGTGCGAATTAATTCCCAGAAAGCCCGACGAGCTTCGGGATCAAAGCCGGTGGTTGGTTCATCGAGAAAGAGGAGCTCTGGTTGATTAATAATTCCAAGTGCTACATCGAGACGGCGGCGTTGACCACCTGAGAGTGTGCGGGCACGATCTTTTGCCTTCTCTTGTAATCCTACGAGTGAGATAACTTCTTCGGGATCGCGAGGTGAGGAGTAGTAATCTGCGAAATGCCGCACCGCTTCGCGCACCGTTAATTCAGCCGTGTCCTGAGTATTTTGCAGAACGATGCCAATGCGATTACGCCATGCGCGAGCCGCTTCCCCCTTTACTGCGGGGTCGGTACCAAGCACTCGAACATCGCCACTATCTGCACTACGAAAACCTTCCAGAATTTCCACGGTCGTAGTTTTGCCAGCCCCATTGGGCCCTAAGATTGCAAAGATTTCGCCTCGTGCAATATCAAGCGAAAGACCATCAACGGCCGTGAAATCGCCATAGCTTTTCCGCAAGTTCGCAACTTCGATAACTGAACTCATGAGAAAATACTCTCATGTCGCCTCGTCGCAATTATCCAAAGGGTAAACGCCCCGACAATAGCGGCGAAGAATTACGTGGCACCCCTTCAAATCAATACTTTGAAGAAGATGACGATGGGCTATGGATCGTACGCAAATTAACTGGTTCTAGCGCCACTAAACCATATAGGTGTCCTGGGTGCGATCAAATGATCCCATTGGCAACACCGCATATCGTGGCGTGGCTTGAAGGCGATGAAGATGGTCGCCGCCATTGGCATAACGCCTGTTGGAATAAGCGTGGCCATCGCCGGCCCAATACCGAGCGCACCCGTAACGCTCCGAGATTTTAATTACGAGAGGCGTCCGCGCAGCAACTTTGCCAATCGCACCACAATTCGATCTACCTTTGGTGTCCGCTGGAAGCTCACAATTTTGAGTGGAAGTTGGAAGCGAGCTTTTACAATCGATCGGGCATAGGTAAATTCAGTAAGGCCCTCTGGGCCGTGAATTCGACCATATCCACTATCTTTAATTCCGCCAAATGGAATAGATGCGACTGCAGCAAAGGTGAAAGCGCTATTGATAGCCACCATGCCACATTGCAGTTGAGATGCGATTCGATTGCCTTGGCGACGAGACCATACCGATGCACCAAGCCCATATCGTGAAGCGTTTGAGAGCGTAATTGCCGTTGCGATATCTGGCACTCTATTAATAATGAGAGTCGGGCCAAAAGTTTCATCGACCATTGCATCGGAATCTTCGGGAACATCTAGGAGCACAACAGGTTGAACGTAGGGTTCTTTAACTGAAAAATCACCACCAAGCGCTGCGATGCCGCCATCCTTCTGGGCAGCTTTAATATGCGCCGCAATAATTTTAAGCTGTGAAGGCATAGTTGCGGGGCCATACTCCTCACCAGCGTGAATCTGGGATGCTCGGGAGAGAAGTTTTTCGGTAAAGATATCTGCAACTGGTTCTTCTACGTAGACTCGTTCAGCACCGATACACGATTGACCGGCATTTGCCATTGCTGACCAGAGCGTGGCATCTACGGCAGCGGCGATATCAGCATCGCGCGCAACAATAACTGGATCTTTTCCACCACACTCGGCAATGAGAGGTGTCAAATTTTTTGCACACAGTGCAGCAACTTTCTTAGCGGTCGCAGTTGAACCAGTAAAGGCAACTTTATTCACCCCACTAGTACAGAGCGCAGCACCTGTAGCACCTAGACCAGTGACAACCTGAAAGATATCGCTGGCGCCTGCAGCATGAACAAAGATGTCGGCAAGGGCAACTCCAACACCTGGCGTATATTCGCTGGGTTTGAAGACAACGGTATTTCCGGCGCCAAGGGCATATGCGATAGATCCCATAGGGGTAAAGACGGGATAGTTCCAGGGGCCGATAACTCCGACCACTCCCAACGGGACATGTTCAACTCGAGCAGACATATTGGCCATTAAAGCCCCGGCAGGGCGATGTGATGTTCGGAGAATGTCACCAGCATTACGAGCCACCCAGGCAACGTGGTGCGCCGCAATAGTAATCTCTAACTGCGCATCACTGAGTGGTTTACCGGTTTCAGTGGCAACGATGTGTGCTAACTCTTCAATGTGATCCATGAGTAAGTCGCTATAACGAAGTAAGACTTTTTTCCGACCAGCAAAACCGAGCGCACTCCACTTCAGAGCAGCATCGTGTGCAATTGTTACCGCGGTATATACATCTTCCTCTGAATGAATTGGGAAGGTGTCATAAATTTCACCAGTACGTGGGTCGAGCGATTCAAAAGTGTTGCTAGAGCGAGCCATAAGGAAAGACTAGACTGCCGCTATGTCTTCTAGCCATCCATTCGGCGAAAATAGCGGCCCAGTGCGCCCCAGTACCGTTCTGCCGGCTATTCGAACGCCTTTTACCCTGCATACTGAAGATGGTGAGACGCTTATCGGTGAAGTCAGCGCTCCGCTCACTCAACCAACATCTGCAATTTTGATGCTTCATCCAAACCCCACCGGCGGCGGAATGATGGATAGCCATATTTATAAGAAAGCTGCCAATCGCCTTCCTGCCATGGCTGGAATAACCGTAGTGCGTTTTAACACTCGCGGAACAACGAGCGACCAAGGTACAAGCACTGGAAGTTATGACAATGGGAATGCCGAAAAATATGATGTGCAAGCGGCCATCGATTACTGCTTCGATACCTTGAACGTCAAAGAACTTTGGGTTGTGGGTTGGTCATTCGGTACTGAAATCGCATTACTGCACGCGCATGATCGTCGAGTAAAAGGTTTGATTCTTCTTAGCCCACCATTAATGAAGGTGGAAGAGAAGGATTTGCAGGCGTGGGCTGAAGATGGACGTCCAATCACCGCATTAATTCCAGAACACGACGACTATCTCAAGCCCGATGAAGCACGCGCTCGATTTGCAGTGATTCCACAGATCGAATTAATTGCAGTTGATGGTGCCAAACATTTGTGGGTTGGCGAACCATATGTGCATCGAGTGCTGAGCGAAATTACCCGAATCGTTGCGCCGACCCGCCTACCGCTGCCAACTGAGCTTTAATTTAAATCGGCGCGAGGATATACAACTTCTTCCAATATTAAGATGATTGAGGCCGCAACTGGTACAGCCAGTAAACCACCAACCAATCCAAGCAGAGAAGTTCCTATCAGTGCAGCAACAATTGTGACTGCGCCAGGCAGCGACAAGGTGCGCTTCATCATCCGTGGAGTGATGAGGTAATTTTCAATTTGCTGATAAATAATATAGATAATCAACATAGCGATTGCAGTAGAAAGCGATTGTGTAAGAGCAATTAATGTCACTACAGCTGAACCAATGAAATGTCCTACCAGCGGAATGAGCCCACAGATAAATACCAAGATTCCGATTGCAATCGGCGATGGCAATCCAAGCGCAAGTGAGGCGAGCGAGATGACAATTCCTGCCAAGAACGAGACCGTCAATTGGGTGCCAACGAATGCACCGACTCTTCCAATAATCGCGTCGGTTAACAAAGTAACTCGCTCACGTCGTGATGCTGGAACCATCTTGAGCGCAAGCGATGTTGCGGTTGGAAGTGAGGTGAGGAAATAGAGGGTAAGAACCAAGATCGTGAGCCCCGTGAATGCTCCTGAGATGACTGTCTTTCCAACGCCAATTACTCCACCAAAGGCGGTGACAATTAAAGTTCCGTCAGAAGTTGAACTTTCAATTTTCTTCTGCAAAGTATCAATTACTCCATATTTATCATTGAGATCAGCCAGCAATGTATTGCTTTTGAGATCTTGCAGGAGAGTTGGCGCTGAATCAATGAGGTGCGAAGTTTGCGAGACAAGTGGAGGAACAATGATGGCAATAAATAGCGCCACAAATGAGATTACCGCAAGGAAAATTACCGACACTGCAGTTCCACGCGAAAAGCCACGATTCTTAATTGCTTCAACCGCCGGGTTGAGACCCATCGCCAGAAAGAGCGCTACCAAAATTAAAACGAAAACTTGCGATGCACTTGCGAGTGCGCGCATTAATGTAAAAGCAGAGAGCGCTCCCAGCGTTGCGATAAATCCAAAGTAGAAAGGGTGAGCTTTATCAATTGGTGCACCTGCTGAGCCATAGTCGGCAGGCTGCGCCGCCGCCTTCTTAATGCCAGAAGAGGTGCTTTTGCGTGATTTAGAACGCTCTGTAAATGCCATAGTTAATTGTAAGGTGCGAGAGAATAAGCCCCATGGCTTTGCGAATAACTGGTGTCGGCGAGGAGATCGCTGCTGTCGCTGGCCTGCCATGGCACGAGAGCCTGGAAAATTGGCCGGAAGATCCCGCTCTCACAGAGAAGCGAGGTATCTCTCGCCACATCGTTCGCTTGGTGCAATCAACTCCAGAGCCCGACTCAGAAGTGTATGCGGTGAAAGAGACGGTCTCTGAGTTTGCCAATCGTGAATACAAGATTTTACGTCAGTTAAAACAGCTTGACGCTCCATCTGTGCAATCTGTTGCCGTAGTTGAGGGTCGCACCGATAACGATGGGGAAGAGCTACCGTGCGCACTCGTAACGCGATTTCTTCCATACTCACTTCCTTATCGCGTTTTACTCTCAGGCCCAGACACTACATCTGAAGATGTCACTCTTATGGCAAATGCGCTAGCGCTCTTATTAGTCCGACTGCACTTACTAGGTTTTTGGTGGGGAGATTGTTCACTCTCCAATACGCTCTTTCGACGCGATGCCGAAGGCTATGCCGCATATCTGGTGGATGCAGAGACGGGTGAGTTTCAACGTAGCCTCACGGATGGCCAACGTGAACATGATTTAGAGATTGCACATTTTAACGTTGCTGCTGAATTGGAAGATCTTCAATTATCAGGAGTTCTATTTCCCGGAATGGATCCAATTCGTGCAAGTAGCGCTCTCATCAAGCGATATCACCGATTATGGAAGGCTTTGCGCGAGCCACAAGAATTAGATCCATCTGATCGCCATGCAGTTGAACGTGCGATGCGTCAGTTACACGATTTAGGTTTTGCCGTTGAAGAAGTTTCGGTAGTTCTTTCTGAGGGTGATGAGAATTCCGGCAAACTATTCTTTACTCCTAAACTGGTTGCCGCCGGTTACCACAAGAGTCGGTTACGTGAATTGATGGGGCTCGATGCCGAAGAGCTTCAAGCTAAGCGCTTGCTTGCATCGTTTGATCGGTTTAGAGGTCGCGAGAAATCGCCAAAGCCTCCAATTCATGATTCAGCTCGACGTTGGTTGGAGACAACATTTAAGCCGACCGTGGAGTTAATCCCTGCGCATCTACGAGGTCGAATTGAGGATGCTCAGTTCTTCCATGAAGCGTTAGAGCATCGTTGGTACTTAAGTGAGAAAGCAGGCCACGATGTTGGTTTAGAGTTTGCAGCTCGAAGCTATATCGAAGAAGTACTGCCTTATCGAAAAGATTCAGGCGCTATTCCTTCCGATTTATCAGGAGATATCGAATGACTCTACCGCCAAATTTTGGACGCGCATATGATCTCAGCGGGCTCGGAAAAGCCAAGAGTGATGTTGCCGAAGCGTTGCCGGGTATTGAGATCACCGCCCAGAATTTGAGCGCAGAAATTCTGCCGCTCTCTACAACCAAACCTGTTGTACTGGTGGTGTGGTCGCAACGGTCACCGGAGTCGGTGGAGATGATTCGACTACTTGGAAAGCTCGCTTTAGCAGACCAAGGAAAGTGGGTATTAGGTCGAGTTGAAGCTGAAACACAAACTCAAGTTGCCCAGGCTCTGCAAACCCAGACCCTTCCATATGGAATTGCCTTTATTAATAACCAACCAATTCCATTTACCGAACAAGCATTAACGGAGATGCAATTACGTGAAGTGATTACCAAAATTCTTACGCTGGCAGCACAGCAAGGAATCGGAGAGGTTCCAGAAGAGAAGTCTGAACCAGAAGAGGATGAAGCTCTTGCTGCTCTCGAAAAGGGTGATTACGCCACTGCAGAGGAAGCATATAAGCGTTTGTTGGCCCGTAAGCCGACAGATTCTTACGCCAAGATTGGCCTAGCTCAGGTACAACTACTCATCCGTACCCAGGATATAGATCCAGCCACAACTCTAGCTGCTTGTGCCGCCAACCCAAGCGATATTCCGTTGGCACTTGCTGCTGCAGATGTGGCAATCTTGAATGGCGAAATTGAACATGCATTTGAACACCTCATCCACCTGATTTCGCAAAATCAAGGCGAGGAGAGAAAGATGATTAAAGAGCGTTTACTCGAACTCTTTGGTTTAATTGATGCACAGGATCCACGTTTGATCAAAGCCCGTGCAGCACTAGCGAATGTACTTTTTTAGGATATGACGAGTAAGAAAACATTTACCCACAATCAAGAGCAGCGATTAGTTCACCAGCTCTTCTTTATCTTTGGCTTCGGCATTATGGCTTGGGTGCCGCGTTTTCCAGAGTTAAAAGCTAATCTCGGCCTCAGTAACGCGGCATTCGGAAGTGTGCTTACAACGGGCTCTGTTGGTGCCTTTATCGGTTTGCTGACCATCGGACATTTAGTTCAAAAATGGGGTGTATTTAAGGTGGCAATTCCAGCCACGATGATGCTCTATTTTTCACTCATTGTCGCCGTTAACGTCTCCTCGCCTTTTCTCTTCATTATCTTCAATGCCCTCATCGCCTTTTCAATTACAGCTCAGCACATCTCATTTAATACCCACGGTTTTTCATTGCAAGAACGGAGCGGTAACCAGATTGTTATCACTTCCGCCGGCTATTGGAGCTCAGGGGCGCTTATCACCGCAATTCTTTCGGGGTTCTTAATTGAACTAGTTGACTTCCGACTTCACATGACTGTCTTGGCCATTGTGTGTGGAGTATTTTCCACACTCTTACTCTTTGAATTGCGACCAATTTTGGTTCGTGCCGATCGAAAAGCGGTTGAAGATTTTAAGATTCGAGAAGTCTTTACTAAATTCCATCTCGATAAGCCCATTAGTATTTTGATGGCCTTTGCCATTTACCTTGAATTTGCCATCGGAGATTGGGGAACAATCTTTACCAAGGAGAGGCTCGATATCAATTCCGGACTCTCGGCGACTCCATACATTGTTTTTACAGTCTTTATGATTGTTGGGCGGCTTTGGGGGATCAAGCAGATTGAAGGTCGCGATTTAGTGCGCACTATGCGAGCTTTATCGCTTACCGCCGGCTTGGGTTTTGGAATCTGTATCGCAATTGCAGTAAATCTCCCAGCTTCAATGAAGTGGCATTCCTTCGCGCTCTTTATTGCGGGATTTGCCTTGGCAGGGATTGGATCGTCGATTTTGGGTCCAACTATTATGCGAGCGGCAAATAGTCGTTCCCCTCATCCGCCATCGATAGTGGTAGGTCAATTAGGCGTCACTAACAATGTATTGACGACGTGTTTAAAGTGGATTGTTGCGGCAATTGTGGGCGCTACCGGATCCATTGCAATTGCACTAACGTTGCCAGCAATACTGATAATAGTTGCGGGTTTACTTATGCGCGTTCTAGCCACACAGTAGCTAGCGGTGGAATCCGCAGCGTTGCATATAAATCAGTATCAACATCCACCGCAAACGAGTTATTGGTTATACCGCTTCCACCATATTTGAGATCGTCGGTATTGATAAGTTCGCGCCAAACACCTGCTGTTGGCATCTTAACGGAGTAATACTCTTGTGGAACTGGTGAGAAGTTGGTGATGACAACAACTGGATAGCCAGCATCAGACCATCGGGTAAATGCCAAAATATTATTTGCTCCGTCGTCGCCGACGATCCATTGGAAGCCTTCTGAAAATACATCCTTCTCATAGAGCGCCGGATGGTATTTGTAGGCTTTATTGATATCGGCAATTAACTTCTGTACACCATTGTGCTCGGCATATTCAGTGAGATACCACTGCAAGCCAGCTTCTTGGTTCCATTCATCATTTTGAGCAAATTCTTGACCCATAAAGAGTAGTTTCTTTCCTGGGTGTGCCCACATGTAACCGTAGAGCGCTCGGAGGGTGGCTAACTTCTGCCAACGATCACCAGGGAACTTATTAACGAGTGAACCTTTTCCATGTACAACTTCATCGTGCGAAAGTGGCAACATAAAATTCTCAGACCATGCGTAAAGCACCGAGAAGGTTATTTCATTGTGATGATACATACGATGCACTGGCTCATGCTGGAGATATTGCAAAGTATCGTGCATCCATCCCATATTCCACTTAAATCCAAAGCCCAAACCGTTTTGTGAAGTTTCACGAGTAACCCCCGGCCAAGCGGTAGATTCTTCGGCAATCATCATGATTCCGGGATGGTGCTTATATGCGGTTGAGGTGGCCTCTTGCAGGAATTGAACAGCTTCAAGGTTCTCGCGCCCACCGAATTTATTTGGAAGCCACTCACCATCTTTACGAGAGTAATCGAGATAAAGCATTGACGCTACTGCATCGACTCGTAGCCCATCGATATGGAACTCTTCTAGCCAATAAAGGGCACTCGCTACCAAGAAATTGCGCACTTCATTTCTGCCAAAGTTGAAAATTAAGGTACCCCAATCAGGGTGTTCGCCTAACCGCGGATCCTCGTGTTCATATAACGCGGTCCCATCAAATTTCGCTAACGCCCATTCATCTTTTGGAAAGTGTGCAGGAACCCAATCTAAAATGACGCCAATTCCTGCTTGATGAAGTACATCGATGAGATGTCGAAATTCATCCGGTGACCCAAAGCGTGATGTTGGAGCGAAGAATGAAGTGACTTGATATCCCCACGACGGCGCGTAAGGGTGTTCAGTAACTGGTAAAAACTCGACGTGAGTGAAACCGGTCTCCTGGAGATAGGCAGTCAATTCACGTGCTAAATCTCGGTAATGAAGCCCGGGCTGCCACGAACCTAGGTGTACTTCATAGACCGAGACGGGGGAACGGTAACTTTCGAACTGTGCTCGCGAAGCCATCCATTCATGGTCGCTCCACGCATAATTGCTTTCATTGACAATCGAAGCTGTGAGAGGTGGGCATTCAGTTGCACGTGCCATGGGATCTGCGTGATCGACCCAGTTGCCCCATGGAGTGCAGATAGCAAATTTATATTTAGTGTCAGGGCCAATATGTGGAATAAAGAGCTCCCAAATACCGGTAGACCCTTGGCGGACCATCGGGTGAGTATTGCGATCCCAGAAATTATGGTCCCCAACAACGCTGACCGCCTGAGCATTTGGAGCCCACACTGAAAATGCCGTACCTTGCAGCGTTCCATCAGAATCGCGCAACACGTGCGCGCCAAGTGCTTTCCAAAGTTTTTCGTGGCGGCCTTCACCAAAGAGATGGAAATCTAGTTCGCCAAGAGTGGAAAAAGGATTGAGGTAGGTGGGTGGTTCATGCCTCACTTCGCTCTCTTTATTCTTATTCGAATTAAAGAGTCGCGTGAAGAATTCCATGCCCTTAGTTTAAAGGCTTACCTTCGCGATGTGAACAACTTTTCCCGACATTCGGGTGGGATCTAGTCGTACATAGGTGCTCGGATTCCACGTGTACTTTGCAGAATCAATCAAATCTGTTACCTCAAAGTTATCTGCTGCAATTCCGAGAGCAGCCATATCCCAATGAACTGTAGTTTCTTGCGCGAAATTCGGATCAAGGTTAACTACTACCAAAATCAGATTCCCACCCTCGCGTTTACTGTAGGCGATGATGGATTCGTTATCACAATGGTGAAAGCGCAGATTTCGCAGTCTTTGAAGCGCTACATTCTCCTTGCGAATTTTATTTAAGACGGTAATGAATGGGGCCAGCGTCATCTTGCGTTGCGCGGCGCCTTCCCAATCACGAATTTTAATTTCGTACTTTTCAGAATCTAAGTACTCTTCGCCGCCTTCTTTAAAGCGACGATGTTCATAGAGTTCATAGCCCGCATACATACCCCAAGATGGAGAGAGAGTGGCGGCTAATGCAGCACGAATAGCAAAGATTGCTGGATTTCCGCTCTGTAAGTGGAAAGGCAAGATATCTGGGGTATTTACCCAGAAATTGGGGCGGAAGAAAGCAGCAGTGGATTCTGAAACCTCACGCGCATACTCAGTGAGCTCATGTCTTGAAGTGCGCCAGGTGAAGTATGTGTAAGACTGATGGAACCCAGCTTTTCCTAGCGCGTGCATCATGGACGGTTTGGTAAATGCCTCCGCTAAGAAGATGACATCAGGGAATTCGCTTCGGATTGTCGATAAGACATCTGCCCAAAAATGTACCGGTTTGGTATGGGGATTATCGACTCGAAATATCTCAACTCCTTTTTGAATCCAAAAGCGGAGGGTTAGGAGAGTTTCAGCGAGAATAGCTTGATAATCGTTATCAAAATTAATGGGATAGATATCTTGATATTTCTTAGGGGGATTCTCTGCATATGCGATTGTGCCATCGGGACGTTTGCTAAAAAATTCTGGGTGTTCGGTGACCCAAGGATGATCCGGAGATGCCTGCAGTGCGAAATCCATGGCAACGCTTATTTTATTTTTCTTTGCAACTGCAATGAAGTCTTCAAAATCTTTCATCGTACCGAGTACTGGATTAATGGCCATATGGCCGCCTTCTTTATTTCCAATTGCCCAAGGCACTCCAGGATCGGTCTCGGTTGGGGTTAGAGTGTTATTGCGACCTTTACGAAACTTTGTTCCAATGGGATGAATTGGCGGAATATATAAAATATCAAAGCCCATCGCTGCAACAGCAGGTATACGTTGAGCAGCAGTCTTAAAGTTGCCGCTGGTAATCGATCCATCGTCGTGGAGGATTGCTCCTTCACTGCGTGGAAAGAATTCATACCAAGCTCCTATCAAGGCACGAGGATGGTCGGAGCGAATTGGGTATTTCTCAGAGAGGGTTACCAAACGGCGAATCGGATTGGCTCGACAAAATTCACGAATTTCTGGGGTTGATGCGGCAGAGAAACGATTGAGTGGGGATAGTGAAGAATCGGCGAGAGCCTTAATCGCAGGCTCAAGTAATTTCTTTACTGAAGAGTTCTCCTTTAAGCACTCTTCAAAGAGCGCTCGCCCCATGGTGCACATTAAATCGGCATCGACGTCAGCGGCTATCTTTATCTCCGCATCGTGAAACCACGTAGCCAAAGGATTGTCATATGTGGCTATGGCGAAAGAGAATTCGCCCCGGCCCGGAATCGTAATCTCAGCACTGTAGCGATCGCCGTTCTGCCACAGTTGATGCATTACCGACCGGGATAACTCTTTATTGGAGCCAGAGAAGAGAAGAACATCGGCCCCAAGCTCATCATGTCCTTCACGAAAAACGGTTGCTGACACAGTTAGCTGTTCACCGGGAATCGCTTTCGCAGGAACAAATTCGCCGCCAAAAAAAGTAACCGGCGATATATCTGTAACAGGAATGCGATTTATCACCCCTGAAAGATACACCGCCGGTGTGTTAGAGACTAGTGAATCAGCCAGAACCTTCAGTGTTACCGGCATCGGCGGCGAGAACATCGTCGATTCGATATTTCTTAAGCGCCTCTAGTACAACCGATTCCTTGATTTCGCCAGCACGTGCGAGTTCGGTCAACGTTGCAACTGCAATAGATTCGGCATCAACATTAAAGTGGCGGCGAAGTGCGCCACGAGTATCTGAGAGACCAAATCCATCTGTGCCTAACGAACGGAATTGATTAGGTACCCAAGGTGCAATCTGATCTTGTACTGCTCGCATGTAGTCAGAGACAGCTATAACTGGACCTTCAGTATTTGCCAGCTTAGATGTAACAAATGCAACCTGCTTATTCTGCGGATTGTGTAAATTGTAAGAATCAACGGCCAAGCCATCTCGACGAAGTTCATTCCATGAAGTCACAGACCACACTGACGCAGAAACGCCCCAATCATCCTTAAGGAGTTGTTGTGCTTTTAAAGCCCAATTGACGCCAACGCCAGATGCCAAAATTTGCGCATTCTTCTTACGCTGCTTTGCTCCCGCCGCATAGAGATACATACCTCGCAATAAACCATCGACATCGAGATTATCTGGTTCGGCTGGTTGCTGGTATGGCTCGTTGTATACCGTGAGGTAGTAGTAGATATTTTCGCTATCTTCACCATACATGCGCTTAAGACCATCTTTAACAATATGTCCGAGCTCGTAGGCAAATGCAGGGTCATAGGCAACAACTGCTGGATTGGTGGCCGCTAGAAGTAGTGAATGTCCATCCTCATGTTGGAGACCTTCACCATTCAAGGTTGTGCGTCCGGCAGTTGCACCTAAAACAAAGCCTCGGCACATCTGATCGGATGCCGCCCAGAAGTGGTCGCCGGTGCGTTGGAAACCAAACATTGAGTAGAAGATATAGATAGGAATCATTGGTTCATCATGTGTTGAGTATGAAGACCCAACAGCGGTAAACGATGCGACTGAGCCGGCTTCATTAATACCTTCATGAAGAATCTGACCAGATGTGGCTTCCTTGTAGGAAAGCATAAGTTCACGGTCTACCGCGGTGTATTGCTGGCCATGAGGTGAGTAGATCTTCATAGATGGGAAGAGTGAATCCATTCCAAAGGTACGCGCTTCATCCGGAATGATCGGAACGATGCGCTTACCGAGGCCTTCATCCTTGACCAAATCTTTAAGCATACGAACGAAGGCCATAGTGGTTGCAATCTCTTGCTGACCTGAACCACGCCGCACTGATTCATAGACGGAGTCAGGTGGCATTGGAAGTGGCTTTGATATTGCGCGACGACGAGGAATTGAACCGCCTAGTTCAGCGCGGCGTTCAGCTAAATACTTTGCTTCAGGTGAATCTGGAGCTGGCTTGAAGTATGAAGGTGTGTACTTATCAAGCTGCGCATCGGTAAGAGGAATATCGAGGCGATCACGGAA
>CAZMBG010000014.1:0-17312 GCA_964564615.1 uncultured Candidatus Planktophila sp. | reverse complement strand
TGGGCTTTATCTTAGATCCACTGTACTCAATTGTTTCTGGAGTGATGATTGGTATCCACACCATTGTCTCTCCAGTATTTGGAACCGACTCAGGTGTTACATGGACTATCTCCATCATGGGTCTGGTAATCATCATTCGAACAATTTTGATTCCGCTCTTCGTAAAACAAATTAAGAGTCAGCGCGCTCTCACCGCGCTACAACCTCACATGAAGGCGATCCAAACAAAATATAAAGATGATCGCCAAAAACAATCCGAAGAGATGATGAAGCTTTACAAAGAGCATAAGACAAACCCGCTCGCATCATGTTTTCCAATTTTGGCGCAAGCTCCAATCATGTTTGCACTCTTTACAGTGTTAAATGGAATTTCTAAGAACCATGCACATGGTTTTATGAAGGGCGATTACCTTCAATCAGCTGCGAATGCGAAATTCTTCGGCGCACCAATTGCATCAACATTTTTGATGTCACCGAAGGACATCATTGCTTTAGGTGGATCTCAAACAACAGTACGCATCATTACAATCATTTTGATTGCGTTAATGTCTGCCTCAACATTTACAACTCAGAAGCAATTGATGACAAAGGGAATGCCAAAGATGGATTCCAGCAACAATATGATGTTGCAGCAGCAGAAAATCATGTTGTACTTATTCCCAATTATCTTTGCTATATCTGGCGTGAATTTTCCAGTAGGAGTTTTGATTTACTGGTCGACCACCAACTTCTGGACATGGGGTCAGCAGTACTACGTCATTAAGCGCAATCCAGCGCCAGGATCTCCCGCTTACGAGGAGCTCCAACGGAAGAAGTCGGCGAAGGCTAAGGCTGAGGGGCGCGAGCTACCTAGCGAAGAGAGCCCTGAGGTGAGCGAGCCACAGACTGGCCAACGCCAACAGCCAAAGAAGGCGAAGAAGAAGCGGAAGTAATTCCGACAAATTAGTACAAAAGCCTACATATAGGATAAATGGTTTAATTTACCCCGAAAAAATGGGGTTTAGGAAAGGTTGAGAGTTATGACAGAGACAGCGCCAAAGACAGTGACAAAGCTTGAGGAAGAGGGCGAAATCGCCGCTGATTACCTAGAAGGTTTGCTCGATATTGCAGATCTCGATGGGGATATCGATATCGATGTGGAGAATGGACGAGCATCCCTTGCTATCACAGGTGGAAAGCTCACCAACCTCGTTGGCAAGAGCGGCGAGGTTCTCGACGCCCTTCAAGAGCTCACCCGGTTGGCGGTACAAACCTCATCCGGCGATCGCAGCCGTCTCATGCTCGATATCGACAACTTCCGCTCACAGCGAAAGGCAGAGTTAAAGGCTCTCGCCGAGAAGGTGGCTGCAGAGGCGAAGGAGAGCGGTAAGGAGATTAAGCTCGACCCTATGAACGCCTTTGAGCGGAAGATTATCCACGACACCATCCAGGAGTTAGGCCTCACCTCAGAGTCCGAGGGTGAAGATCCACGCCGCTTTGTCGTGGTCTATCCAGCCTAAAGGCCTCTTACCCAGGTTTCACGTGGAACAAGACCAGCTGATCGCCCGCTACTTTCCGCAGGCTCAGGCTGAGATAGCTACCTACGCCCACTTTCTTACAACTGCAGGGATAGAGCGCGGCCTCATTGGCCCTCGAGAGGGCGACCGAATCTGGGAGCGCCACATCTTTAACTGCCTCTTTGTGACCACCCTCCTTCCTAAGGGTGCATCTCTTATCGATATTGGCTCAGGGGCGGGTCTCCCTGGAATCGTGATAGCCCTCGCTCGCCCAGATCTGTCGGTCACTCTCGTTGAACCGCTCGAGCGGAGAGTTGAATTTCTCAAAGAGGCGACAGCGGGAAGTTCAATCACGGTGATCCGTGGCCGATCCCAGGATATTAAGGCGAGCGCAGATTTTGTCACTGCCCGTGCGGTAGCCCCCTTGGATAAATTGTGGCGGATGAGCCGCCACCTCATAAAGCCAGGCGGGGCGCTTCTAGCAATGAAAGGGGAGTCAGCCGCCGCAGAGATGGAAGGGCTGGCTCAAGCCACCCTTCATGAGATTGAGCTAGAGGGTATTGGTGTGGGTAGAGTCGTCGAGGTGCTTAGATAGCCTCGTGGATTCACGTGAAACAGAGGCGAACGCTCCAAAAGTGGTAGGTACCCGCCGCCTCAAAGAGGCGATGGCTAAGCCAGCCTCTACCCGCATTATCACCGTGGCCAACCAGAAGGGTGGGGTTGGTAAGACCACCTCCACCGTCAATATTGCGGCAGCCCTTGCTATGGGTGGTCTTCGAGTTCTCGTCATCGACCTCGACCCGCAAGGAAATGCCTCCACCGCCCTTGGAGTAGAGCACCGACAATCAGCTGGAATCTATGAAGTATTAATGGGCACAACATCAGTGGGATCGGTTATTCAAAAGGTGGCAGGCTTCCCGGAACTAGATTGCATTCCATCTAATACATCACTTGCCAATGCTGAAATTAATTTAGTGCAGATGGTTGCGCGCGAACTCCGCCTAAAAGAGGCGCTCGATGAAATTAGCGCAAATTACGATTACATATTTATTGATTGCCCACCATCACTTGGTCTTCTCACCATCAATGCCTTTGCAGCTTCAAAAGAGTTAGCTATCCCTATCCAAACTGAGTATTACGCGCTCGAAGGTTTATCACAACTACTTGAAACATATTCATTGGTTAAGAAACGTCTCAACCCAACGCTCAACCTCTCAACAATTATTCTCACAATGTTTGACTCTCGAACTCGACTATCAAACGATGTTGCAGCAAATGTGCGCGCACATTTTCCTAATGAATTAATTGATATTCCAATTCCACGCGCTGTTCGAGTTTCGGAAGCTCCTTCTTATAACCAAACTGTAATGACATACGATCCACTTTCACCTGGCGCTATTGCATATATGCAAGTTGCTCGCGAAATTGCAGAGCGCGGTAAGCCAGTTGTAGCAAATGAATTTAATTCAAATGTAGTAAGTATTAATTATTTAACAGAGAAGGAAAGCTCTTAAGATGGCTGTTAAAAAAGGTGGGTTGGGAATTAATTTAGATTCACTAATTCCAACAACACTGACAGTTGAAGGTACTGAAGTTGCAACTCAGAACGAATTACCGATTGACATAATCTTTCCTAATCCTCGCCAACCACGCACCATCTTTGATGAAGATGCACTTGCAGAGTTAATCTCATCAATTAAGAACGTTGGAATTTTGCAACCACCCGTTGTTCGCAAAGTGCATGATTCGCGTTATGAATTAATTATGGGCGAACGTAGATTCCGTGCAGCAAAGGCTGCTGGTCTCACTCGAATACCAGTGATCATTCGCGAAACTCCAGATAATGAATTACTTCGTGAAGCGCTCATTGAAAATATTCATCGCAGCCAACTAAATCCACTTGAAGAAGGTGCTGCATATGCACAATTGCTATCTGATTTTGGTTGCACCCACGACGAGCTTTCAGTAAAACTTGGTCGTTCTCGTCCACAAATTTCTAACACCATTCGCTTATTAGGCCTACCTGAAAGTGTTCAACGCAAAGTCGCTGCCGGCATTATTAGCGCCGGACATGCCCGCGCCTTACTAGGTCTTACCGATGGTGCTGACATTGAAAAGCTAGCTAATCGAATTGTTGCCGAAGGTTTAAGTGTTCGAGCAACCGAAGAGTTGGTTGCAACCTTTAAGCCCAGCACAACAAAGGCAAAACCAGGTAAGAGTAAGGGAGTCTCTGGTGCGGGATTAGCTGCGGCAGAGCTACTGAGCGACTACCTCGATACTCGAGTCAGTGTTGAGATGGGTAAGGGTAAGGGAAAGATCACAATCGAATTTGGTGGAAGTGAAGATCTCTCTCGAATTGTTTCACTGATCGAAAAAGATAAGTAAGGAAAATTAAGAGCTAATCGCTGTTCCGCGACGCTTTAACTCTTGTTTCACAACCTGACCCAAAGCTTTTACGCCTTCGCGAATACGTTCTGGGGTTGGGTGGCAATACGAGAGTCGCATTGACCACGAACCAAGTCCATCAGCGTAGAAGGCGCTCCCTGGAACATAGGCAACCTTTGCAACAATCGCCTTTGGCATCAAAGCCTTAGTATCAATTCCCTCTGGAAGATTCACCCAGACATAAAATCCACCGCCAGGTCTAGTCCACTGCGCCTCTTGCGGAAAGTGCGCTTCAAGAGATTCCAACATCGCATCACGACGAACCTTGTAGAGTTCACAGAAATTAGCAATTTGATCGCGCCAAGGTTGATCAGCTAAGTAGCTCGAGATAGTAAGTTGGGTAAAGTTGGAAGGACAGAGAATTGAACTCTCTGATGCAATAACCAATTTATCTTTCATTGATGGTGGAACTAAAGCCCAGCCAACACGAAGTCCTGATGCAATTGTCTTTGAGAATGAACCGAGATAGATAACATTTTCAGAATCTTCGGCGCGCATTGCATTGGGAGAAGGCTTATCAAAACCAAGTAAGCCATATGGATTATCTTCCACAACAAAGATCTCTTCTTCGCGGCAAATATTGAGAATCTCTGTTCGGCGATGGGCCGGCAAACAGACGCCTGTCGGATTTTGATAATTCGGAATCAGATAGAGAAATTTAATTTTCCGCCCAGTAGCTCGCACACCTTTAATGGCGGCCCGCAGCGCATCAGGAACCATGCCATCGTTATCCATCGCCACATGAACTACCGACGCTTCATATTGGCGGAATGTACCCAGCGCTCCGACGTAAGAAGGAGCTTCTACGAGAACAACATCACCTGGATCGATAAAGATGCGACTAATAAGGTCGAGCGCCTGTTGTGAACCGGTGGTCACCACAACATCTTCTGGATGGGCATTGATTCCTTCTAGCGCCATCACATCACAGATCTGTTCGCGTAACTTTGGATGGCCCTGGCCGCTGCCATATTGGAGCGCCTCAGTACCATTATTAAGAATTAACTCGTTGACCACCCCAGCCATCATCTCCATTGGCAGCGCGCTTAAATTCGGCATACCGCCGGCAAGCGAGACAATTTCTGGACGGGATGCAACAGCAAAGAGGGCGCGAATTTCAGAGGGCAACATCCCAGCCGCTCGCGCCGCAAAACGCTCTTCGAGGTTCTGTGGCAGGTGAGTGGCGTGGCGAAGGATCTCTGACATGCGCGGAATTCTCCCACACGGGTAGCGATTTAAGCCAACAATTTAAGAGCGAATACCTGCGCTACGTAAATCTGAGATACGAAGTGTGCCGGTCTTGGCATCATCTTCTGCCGAGAGGTAGAGGCGTTGAATCGCAATAATAAAACTTTCTGCAATTACATCACGAAATTCTGGTCGCCCTAAACGTTCAAAGTCGTGGCTATTGGTGAGATAGCCACAATCAACTCGAATCGCTGGACATTTTGTTAAACGTAAAGCATCCCAACCTTTGGCATGAGTGCGGCAATTAAGTAGATCGGTGCGGGCACAAATTTCTCTCTGCACCAACGATGCAAAACGTTCACCCACAACCGAGTGCACACCGTGCGCATCATTGCCATAATAGAAGGTGGCGACGCCTTGAGCTTGTGAATTCTCATTGCGATCAAGATGTATTGAGATTAAGAGATCAGCGTTATTGCTGTTGGTAAATGCGATGCGCTCTTCCTCGGAAGGGTTATTTGCGGCGCCGCGAGTGAGAAATACTGAAGCCCCAAGCGCCAATAGACGACCTTCGATTCGACCAGCAATATCAAAGGTAATTTCACTCTCGTTCTCACCTGAACCCGGATCGAGAACTATCACCTTATTTGCCAGCGCCGGGCCACGATTCTTCTGCTGCGCACTTTCACGCAAAATAGTCGGCGCCCCACCTGAAATAGTTTTAGTCAATCGTAAGAGCGCAATGATTGTGGCCGGACCACACTTTCCATCAACCTTTGCCCCAACCGATTTCTGAAATTCTTTAACTGCAGATTCAGTAAGCTCACCATAAATTCCATCTACTCGCCCACAATTAAAACCCATATCAGTAAGTCGAGATTGAAGAGCCGCAATATCATCACCGCGCATTAATGGTGGTTGCTGAAGATAGAGCGAACGATCACCTAACTTCCAGCGGGACTCTTCAAGTGCGCGGACAGTCGCATCGTTTAACTCTCCAGTGACATGGAGACCACGTTCTTGTTGAAAAGAACGGATCTGATCTGGCGTAAGCGACATGAGTGGTATCGAAGGTTGAGTTAAAACTATTTAGATAAAACCTTGGAGATCTGCAAGGAGCGCTGGCTTTGGCTTTGCGCCAATCATGGTCTTTTCAGCTTTACCGTTGACAAAGAGAATCATGGTTGGAATTGAGGTAATTCCATATTTAATAGCAAGCGCTGATTCTTCATCGGTATTGAGTTTTGCGATGGTGATCTTCTCGCTATTTTCTGCTGCGATTTCATCGAGAATAGGCGCAACTGCGCGACATGGACCACACCATTCCGCCCAAAAATCTACGAGTACTGGCTTAGCGCTCTTGAGAACCACATCATCGAATGTATCTACAGTTACCTTAACTGGTGTACTCATCTTTACTCCTCTTATTATTGTGGATTGTAATTACATATTAGTGCGATAGAAAACGTTCGGCATCGAGCGCGGCCTGACAACCAGAACCTGCAGCGGTAATTGCTTGGCGGTATGTGTGGTCTACCAAATCTCCACACGCAAAGACGCCGGCGAGATTGGTGCGAGTAGAGCGGCCTTCAACTTTGACATAACCCTCGTTGTCGAGATCAATCTGACCCACGAAGAGTTCAGAGCGTGGAGTATGTCCAATAGCGACAAAGAGTCCACCGATATCAATCTTTGAAATTTCACCGGTCTGAGTATTCTTGAGGGAGAGACCATCAACATTGTTCTCACCTAAAATATCTACGACTTCACTATTCCAGACCATTTCAATCTTCGGATTCTTAAAGGCACGTTCCTGCATAATCTTTGAGGCTCTTAACGTGTCGCGACGATGAATCAAGAGCACTTTAGATGCAAATTTAGTGAGGAAGGTTGCCTCTTCAACAGCGCTATCGCCACCGCCAACAACTGCAATAACTTTATCTTTAAAGAAGAAACCATCGCACGTTGCACACCACGAGACGCCCCGACCAGATAAGCGCTTCTCATTTGCTAAACCAATTTCTCGGTAGGCCGAACCTGTAGCAAGGATGACCGCCTTCGCCTTCACCACATTGCCATAACCATCGGTGATTGTCTTAATCTCACCCGAAAGATCGGCAGCGACAACATCATCGGTAATTAATTCCGCGCCAAAACGTTTTGCCTGCTCGCGCATGGATTCCATCAACTCTGGACCCATCACTCCATTGATAAACCCAGGAAAGTTTTCTACCTCAGTAGTATTCATGAGGGCGCCACCAGCAGAGACTGCACCTTCATAGACCACTGGCTTGAGTTCGGCACGTGCAGCGTAGATAGCCGCGGTATATCCCGCAGGGCCAGATCCGATAATGACTAGTTCGCGTACATCAGTGCTCATAGGCGCACTTTATCGCTATAAGTGAGTTACTTCGCGCCAGCGACCTTGCCAAGGGCGCTCTTGAGATAGCCGCGCAAGGTATGAATTTCGCCGACCTTCATCACGTGTGCTGCAGAAAAATAGAGAACCGAACTGAGCGCCATCACACCAATCAAGCGGAGCGCGCGAATTGCAAGCGTAGCTTCATCGTTGATCCACCCGAATCGATAAACAATAAAGGCGATTGGAGCCATCGCCAAAATTGCAGCCAATGCAAGAATTGAATGTTGCCGGGCGAACGCCGAAAATTGAAGAACGCCAATGTGTCTCCGGATTAAACGCAAAGTAATTGCAAGTCCCACGATATAACTGATTGAGAATGCCGCTCCTAAGCCAATAGTGACAACGTCGCTCTTGAGTGTGGATAGAAAGAGGTAGGAGAGCGCTACCGAAATGAGATTGATGGCAAAGATGGAAATTACTTGTGTGCGAGTATCTTCAAATGCGTTGAATCCACGCACCAAGATCAAGTTGATAGAAAAGGGAATCAAGCCAAAACCAAGCGCTGATAGAACGTAACCTATATATCGAGAATCATCCAGCGGAATTCCCATGTATAGGACTTCAGTAATCAGTGGCCCAAAGAGAATAAGTGCAACTGCACTCGGAACTGTAATTACTCCAACCATAGTAATGGCTCGTACTAACTGTTCTTTTACATCCTCAATCTTCTTCTCCATTGCAAGTTTTGAGAGGTGTGGAAGTAGCGCAGTAACTATGGAGATTGTGACAATTGAGTACGGCAACAACATAATGTAGTAAGCGCTGGTATATGGCGTAAAACCAACTCCAGTAGTGATCCCATTGCTTGCCGAACGCACCGCTGCTGAAGTTGCAACATTAACAGTTACTAGATATCCAAGTTGAGAGATCAAGACATAGATGAGAGTCCAACCAGCTAACGAGAATGATTTCCCTAGTCCAGTGAGCCCAAATCTAACTTTGAGGTGAATTCCAGATCTACGTACTACTGGAATCAAAATCAGAGCCTGTATAACAACACCCGCGGTTGTACCCCATCCCAATATCTGCACTTGGGTCGGTGTAATAGTTGCCGCGGAAATTGAATCTTCGAGCGCTAAAAAGAGACCAAATACAGCGATAACAACGAGATTATTAGCGATTGGCGCCCACATGAGTGGGGCGAAAGATCCGCGTGAATTAGCTACCTGTCCCAGCATAGTGAAGAGACCTAGGAAGAAGATTTGTGGAAGGCAGTAACGAGTAAAAGCTACGGCGATTGCGGCTTCATTCTCAAAGCCCGGCGTAGAGAATTCTGGTGCATAGAGGCGAACTAAATACGGTGCAAAGATAACGCCGACAATCACCAGCGCAAATAAGATGCCAGAGATAGTGGTGACAAGACGTGATGCAAAACCTTCGCCACCATCTTCATCACTAGCAGCTCGCACTAATTGCGGAACAAAGATTGCAGTAAGCGCTCCTCCGACAAGTAAGTTGTAGAGAATGTTTGGCATGGTATTTGCGACGTTATAAGTATCAGCAAGTAGAGCCGTACCCAATACAGCGACTGCAAGAATGGCGCGGAAGAAGCCGGTAATTCGAGAGAGAATTGTTCCTACCGCCATAATTCCGGAGGCGCGGAAGAGATCACTATTTTTCATGGCGCCCTCTCTTAAATCTTCTTACCGATTGGGCGACTGCTCCCAGGAAGAGCGCTATGCCGGCTGCAGTTGTGAACCATGCGACGCGTGAATCGATAACAGTGAGTGAAAGATTGAGTCGCGATTGGACTCCAACCATCTCACCAGTGGGAGTCATAAATTGAGCTTGCACAATGACGTTACCCGGCGCAATAACTCTAAATGGAACCGCAAGTTGGATTCTAGAATGAGGCGGAATCAATACCTCATTGATATTTTCAACTTGCACTCGAGAACTCATAGGAATGAGTGAGAGGTTGAGCGTTGTTGCAGTATCAAAATTGTTAATTAAAGTGATTGGCACCTTGACCGACTTTGAGGTTAGTTGATAGCGACCGGAAACCACCCGTAATTTCGCGGCAACTTTCGTGGCCTCATTTTCTGCAGCTTCTGCAAAGTACTTACGCTGATTGGTATTTAAAAGTGGATTGAAGATGCGGCCAAGTTTTACGCGAAATTCGGTAATTTCAGGATCTTTTACATTGCGCGACAAGCTAGCAATAATCGCGCGATTCTCTTTAAAACGTAGCCGATTATAGGAATCTAAGCGGCTGCGGCCAGTTCCCCAACCATTTTGCGAGATAACTGGCTTACCGAAGTAACTCTCTAATTTATGTTGCGCCACCTTCGAATACAGCTCGAGCTCTCCTGGGCTAATTGCCCGCACTGCCGCGGCATCTGGATTGCCGTAAGGAAGAGCGACGATTGGATCTCCAACGGTGATATAACTCAATCGATTAAGAAATTCTTGTGCGGTTCGCTGCCCAACTAAATCTTCCTTCTTGTCGAAGGTATAACCATTAGACATATCGATAATTTCATCGAGCAAAGCGGCATCGATAACCCAGGTAACTTCAGCGCGTTCACTGTAGATAAGTTTTCCAAGTTTGCCTTGAGCGGTTAACGCTTGCGCCAACTTATTATCGATAAAGGATCCAGCAAAGTCGGTATGTGGAACATCAACTATTCGAACCACTGGTGTACTGGCTTGGGCAGGTAGAAAGTTAAAGGAGAGAAAGAGTGAAAATACAATTGTAAAAATCTTCTTCATAGCTCTGCCAACTCTTGAGTTGCAGAAGTACGCGAAATTAATTTCTTCTCATCTGGATAGGCTAACTTCTCAATAATTTGGTTCAGTGGGAACCAGGCAACTTCATCAACTTCACTCTCTTGTGGAGCAAGCACTCCACCGCTTTCGCGGAAGAGATAGTGGTGAACGGTTTTATGAATTCTCTTTCCTCCGGCCATAAACCAAAAATCAATTACCCCGAGCGATTTATCTATGGTGGAAGTAATTCCAGTCTCCTCTTGAACTTCGCGAATTGCAGCTTGTTCAGGAGTTTCACCTTCCTCGATATGGCCTTTAGGTAGCGACCATAAAATTCTTTTACCTGATGCATCTTTCTGATCGCGGCGACCAATGAGAAGTCCATTCTTACCGCTGGCATCAATCACCAAACCACCTGCGCTGACTTCATCAACCCGCTTTGCATAAGGTTGTTTTGGCGCAGCCTTTTTAACGCGCTCAGTATTTACATCGCCAGCTGGCGAATCAATCTTCTCTCCAACTCCTTGTGGAGTCGGGCTATGCGGTGAGCGATGGGTAGGCCGCTTACGCCGCCTACGCTTCTTACCTTTACTTCCTTCGCTGCCCGCACTAAGTGCCGGGGTCATGGGGAGAGTCTATTACTCTTATCTATTATGAGTAGCGAGATCATCAAAATAGGTAAGGACCTCGCCCTCCAATCGCTCCTTGAGCGCGCCCCACTCGCCAATTCGCTCGCCGAGGCTTTTGCTGCAGAAGGATTTACCTTGGCCTTAGTGGGTGGGCCAGTCCGTGATGCAATTTTGGGCAGGCTGGGAAATGATCTCGACTTCACCACCAACGCTCGTCCTGAAGAGAGTAAAAGAATTCTTAAGAAATGGGCCGATGCAATTTGGGAGACCGGCATTGCATTTGGAACTGTTGCGGGTAAGCGCGGCGACACCACAGTTGAAGTAACGACATATCGCACAGAGAAGTACGATGCACAATCTCGTAAACCAGAAGTTGAATATGGCGACAATATCGATGGAGACTTATCGCGTCGCGACTTCACTGTCAATGCAATGGCGCTCGAACTCACCACACCTACCCCTGAATTTATCGATCCCTTTAATGGTCTTGGCGATTTAGCGAAGAAAGTTCTGCGCACCCCAGTCAGCGCAGAGCAATCATTTAGCGACGATCCACTTCGAATGATGCGAGCCGCTCGCTTTGCAGCGCAACTTGAATTTACTATCTCACCAGATGTTCTATCTGCAATGGTTTCCATGGCGCCACGCCTAGAGATTATCTCTCCAGAACGCGTGCGCGATGAATTTGTTAAGACAGTGATGTCTTCTCGTCCGAGAATCGGAATTGAAATTTTAGTAGAGACCGGTATTGCGCAATTAATTCTCCCGGAAATTCCAAAGTTGAAGTTAGAAGTTGATGAACATCACCACCATAAAGATGTTTACGAACACTCATTAACTGTTTTAGAACAAGCTATTGCACAAGAGGAGCGATTGGGTGGAGCTAATCTAACGATTCGGCTAGCAGCGTTATTGCACGATATCGGTAAACCTAAGACTCGCAATCTACTTCCAGGTGGTGGTGTCTCTTTCCATCACCACGAAGTAGTTGGTGCACGCCTGGCAAAGAACCGTTTAAAAGCTCTAAAGTTTGATAATCAAACGATTGAAGATGTTGAGAATTTAGTAGCGCTTCACCTTCGTTTTCACGGATATGGCGATGGCGAATGGACAGATTCTGCAGTTCGTCGTTATGTGCGTGATGCTGGTGAATTACTTACTCATCTCCACATCCTGACTCGCGCCGATTGCACCACGCGCAACCAACGCAAAGCAGAGCGATTGGCGCGCATTTATGATGAATTAGAAGAGCGCATTGCCCGGTTGGCGGAGGCAGAAGAGCTCTCCAAAATACGTCCCGATCTCGATGGCGCAGAAGTAATGCAATTACTAAACCTCAAACCATCTCGGGAGGTTGGCCAAGCGCTCGATTTCCTCATGGAGCTACGGATGGAGCACGGACCACTCGGCCACGATGTCGCTGTTGCTGAACTTATGAAGTGGTGGCAGAGCCGTTCTTAAGAAAGAAACGGCTTGGGCGAAGCACGACTAAAGCTACAAAGAGAAAACTTCCAGCAACGAGCGCTGGAACCGTTGCAACATCACCAGATAGTGGAAGAAGTGATGCGGCAATTAAAGCGCAGCTAACAATTGCGGTGTTGACGATAACGTCGTAGACCGCAAAAACGCGCCCACGAAATTCATCGCTAATTTTAGATTGCACTAAAGCATCATTTGTTACCTTCACACTCTGCCCAAAGAGCGCGGTAATAAATGCCGAGATACATAATAAGAGTTGGGTTCGATCAATAATTAAAATTGATGCACCTAGCGCCGCAAGTAAGAGTGATAGTCGAATCCATCGATGTCTTCCCATAGCTTCTACACCTTTGGGTGCAATCAAAGCGCCGATGGTAAAACCAATTGCAGCACATGAGAGAGCTACCGATAAATCAGCGAGACCAGCATCGCTATTAGCTGGATCATTAAAGGTATTTCGTTCAAGTAAGAGCGCAACTAACGTAAGTGCAGTCATTCCACCACGATGAATTGCAGTAGCAACAATTCCCAGTGCCGCATCACGATGTTCCTTTAAGAAATTCCAACCATCGCGCATCTCATGAAAACCTTGGGCAAAGCTGGCGCTTTGAATTTGATGAGCCAAGGGTCCGAGTTGTTCACGTTCCATAGATGCCGCAATAAGCGCTGCTATGAGATAACCAATAGCAGCAGCTGTCAGTAAGAAACCATCTGCGCGATCGGCGCTAAAGAAGGTATCGGAAATTTTTCGTAGTAATAACCCTAAGCCACCACCTAAAACCACCCAGACAGATCCACCAGTAACAGCGAGCGCATTAGCAGCAATCAGTGAGTTCTTTGGTGCTAGCAGTGGTAGTCCAGCGGAGAGCCCAGCGAGAATTAACCGATTCACTCCAAATGCAATTAACACCAGTATTGTGAGAGTGACACCCGTTTCACCGCGAAAGACCAATAAGGCGATAAAGATAAGTGTGAGCGATCGGGTGGCATTTGCCAGAGCAATAGCGCGTTGTCGCGAGAAGCGATCGAGAATAGTTCCGACAAAGGGGCCGATAAATGAATATGGAAGCAGTACTACTGCAAAAGCGGTAGCCGCCGCCATCGCCGACGCCTGACGTTCTGGTGAGAAGAGGACAAATGATGCGAGCGCAGATTGGAAGAGGCCATCGATAAATTGGCCGCTCCAACGTAACCGCAAGAGTGGAGCTAACTGGCGATTGCGGACCAATTGCCAGAAATTCATATCTTGAATATATGAATCGCTCATTGGCCAAGCGTAGTTAATAAAGTAGGAATATTCTTGCCACCTCATGGCTCAAAGTCTGCAAACCCGTCGAGGCTATATCGATTACTCGCTCGATAAGCGTCAGACTCTACTTGCCCTCTTCCGTGGAGTAGTTGATGCCTGCGATGCTGATCCATATTTGATGCGCGCCGCAAAATTTCATGGCGAAAAAGCTGGCCGCAACTGCCCGGTGTGTAAAAAGGATTCGTTGGTTGAATTGCAATACACATTTGGTGATCAACTTGGCCAATACTCAGGACGGATAAAGACTCCTAGTGAACTCATTGAGATGGAGCGCGAATTCGGTGAATTCTCGGTCTACCTGGTTGAGGTATGCCTCGAATGTTCCTGGAACCACCTCTGTTCTACATATCTATTAGGCGATGGCATCAATCGAAAGCCACCTCGCCGACAGCGAACCCTCGAAGACGATGATTTCAAAGGTAACCTTGGCTAACTATGAAGACCAAACTCATCCGCGCAGGTATCTTCGTAACTGGCTTTGGTTTTATCGCCGGTTCAGTTCTCTTTGCGCTAGCTTGGTTCACCGTTGATATTCCAGATCCCAACGCATATGTAAATTCGCAATCGACGGTCATTACATATTCCAACGGGCAAGAGATTGGGCGTATTGGTGCGCAAAACCGACAAATATTGCCGCTCTCAAAAATTCCACTACGACTCCGTTATGCAGTCATGGCGGCGGAAGATCGTAACTTCTACTCCAACCGCGCCTTTAGCGTTACCGGTTTGGCACATGCTGTTCTGGACAATGTCATTACCCTTGGCAAAGGCCGAGGTGGTTCGACTATCACTCAGCAATATGCAAAGACTGCCTTCCTAACATCCGAACGCAGTGTGCAGCGCAAAATTAAAGAGCTGGTGATCTCTCTCAAACTTGAGAACGCCATGACTAAAGATCAGATTCTGGAAAATTATCTCAACACGATCTACTTCGGTCGCGGTTCATATGGAGTGCAGACCGCTGCCCAACAATATTTCAACCGTAACGTTAATCAACTCTCAATCTCACAATGTGCTGTGATTGCAAGTATTTTGAGATCACCAGGTTTATACGATCCAGGGTATGGCAATGATGCTCAACGCGCAGCAAATGCCAAACGGCTAGAGGCGCGCTTTGGTTATGTTATTCAAGGCATGCTTGACGAAGGTTGGATCACCAAGGCAGAAGCTGCCGCTGCGAAACTCCCACGAATTCAACCACGCACCACTAGCGGTTCTTTGAGCGGCCCTAAGGGTTACATCATCGATGCTGTTCAGAAAGAGTTGAGCAAACTCGGCTTCTCACAAGATCAGTTAATGGTTGGTGGATATGTCATTAAAACCACGCTGGAACAACGCGCCCAACAATCTGCTGTCGATGCTGTGACTAAGTTATATCCAAGTAAAGCTCCCGATAATTTACATATTGGATTGGTCGCTATTAAACCCGGAACCGGTGAAGTTATCGCTATGTATGGCGGAAAAGATTATGTAGTGCGACAACTCAACGACGCGACTCAATCTATTGCGCTCGCTGGTTCAACCTTCAAACCCTTCGCACTCGTTGCTGGTCTCGAACAAGGAATACCTCTGACATCGATGTGGAATGGCGATACCCCACAAACATTTGATGATCTTGGCAAGCCATATGAAGTGAGCAATTATGGTGATGAAGGTTGGGGCCAAATTGATTTAATTACTGCAACCCAGCACTCAGTAAACACCGTGTATGTGCCGCTCGGAATTAAAGCTGGACTTGATCGGGTAGTAGATGTTGCGCGACGTGCCGGCATTCCGGAATCAGTTGCGATGATGCCGACACCTTCTGTCACATTAGGTGTAGCCAGCCCACATGTCATCGATGTTGCGGCAGCGTATGCAACATTTGCTGCACAAGGTCTCTATGCCAAGCCATATATGGTGGCATCGGTGACCGGCCCCAATAAAGGTCTTCTCTATGAAGGTAAGGCGCAGACCAATCAAGTCTTCTCACCAGAGGTAATGGCCGACACGACATATGCACTTAAATCTGTTGTTAACGGCGGAACAGGTGCAGCGGCGCTGGCACTTGGCCGACCAGCTGCAGGTAAGACTGGTACATCGCAATCAAATGCTTCTGCTTGGTTTTCGGGTTACACACCACAACTTGCCGCATCAGTATCGCTCTTCCGCGATAGCGCTTCCGAATCGCTCAATGGAATTGGCGGGCTTACCTCGGTGACTGGTGGAACCTTCCCTGCTCGTATCTGGACTCAATTTATGAAGGGTGCGCTGAAAGATGAGCCAATCTTAGATTTTCCAGCACCTTCAAATATTGGTGGTTTAGATCCAGTCGTCATGACAAGTGGCGGCAAACAATCGATGAAGAAGAAGTAATCGCCAATGCGGGTAACGTCGCGGGTATTAATAGCTTTGGCAATACTCGCCTCGCTCCTGTCTTTTATTAAGTTTCAACACTGCGCAGCTATTGATTGGCAACAACCCGGGACCAATATTCATGCTTGTTATAGCGACATTCCGGCGCTCTTTTACGAACGCGACCTCAATCGCGATAAATGGCCGTTCTCTGGCCAGGTAGATCGCACCGTCGAATATCCAGTGCTTCAAGCGATGGCTATGTGGGCGACTGCGAAAATTACACCAGATGATGTGCACTTCTACTATTACTTCAGCATCGCACTTCTCATCGCACTCTTTATCGCAACCGTTTTAGTTGTGCACAAGATTGCCCCAACCAAAAGTTATCTCTATGCGATTGCACCTACCGGTGTTGCGGCCGCCTTTATTAATTGGGATATGTGGGCGATTATCACCATGCTTCTTGCAATCTACTGGTTTGATAAGAAGAGATATGACTACAGCGCAATAGCGTTAGCAATTTCATGTGCAACCAAGTTCTTCCCCATCATTTTACTGATACCAATCTTTATCTATTTCTTACGGTCATCACAGATACGGGCATTTATTAAATATGCAGCAATCGCAATCGGCGGATATCTCTTTATCAATCTCCCCTTTGCTCTCACTACCCCTGCCGGTTGGTGGCGATTCTTTGATCTCAACATTCATCGCAACCCAGATTGGGGATCTTTATGGTTGGCGCTCGAATTTAGTGATGTCTCAATTCCACACTTTAATACGGTGACAATTTTGGTAGTGATTATTGCTCTATCTGTAGCGATGCTATTTACTCTCAACACTGTTGATAATCTGCCGCTTGCATCGACTGCAATATTTTTTATCGCGATTGTGATGACACTTGGCAAGGTGTATTCGCCGCAATATGTACTTTGGCTGGCACCACTAGTCGTTATTGCTTGTATCGAAAAGAAGGTAGCGCCATATTTTTGGGCGTGGCAGGGAGTTGAAATTATGTATCACTTCGCAATCTGGTTACATCTGGCTGGATTGAGTGGAGATAAGGTTTTAATTCCCCAGAATTTCTACACCACCGCCATCTACCTCCGGATTGCCGGGCTCGCACTACTCATTTGGGCTCTGGCATCCCAGCACCGGAAATCCAGTAATTTCCCGCGTGAATTTCTCTTTGAGAGTGGTGGGATATACCCTTAAGCCTCCCGAAAGCTCAGCTCTTGAGCCCGATGGGAAGTTTTAGCCCTCCTGTCACGGAAATACCGTGGCCGCTTTAGTCCAAA
>CAZMBG010000013.1:12676-18054 GCA_964564615.1 uncultured Candidatus Planktophila sp. | reverse complement strand
CCCCAGCCCGGGTCAAATTGGTCCAAATAACCGTTTTTTAGGCGGTAATTACTCCAGTCGATGAGGCTCGGCGGCGGCGACGACCCTTAGGCGTTTCAACCGCCTCCTCCTCTGAAGTTGGCTCATCGCTATTGAGTGTTTCGTGGAATTCGTGCTCGGTTGCAGACTCTTCCTCGACATCAGGATGGTGTGATGATTGAGAATTTACTTGTGGCATCGGCGCCTTCATCTTCACTGGATCCATATGGATATGAATTCCACGGCCATTACATGAATCACAGGTAGTGCTGAATGCTTCGATCAAACCTTGGCCGACGCGCTTGCGGGTCATTTGAACCAATCCAAGTGAGGTTACTTCAGCAACTTGGTGCTTAGTGCGATCGCGACCAAGACATTCAATCAAACGACGCAGAACTGCTTCGCGATTTGATTCAAGAACCATATCGATAAAGTCAATCACAACAATTCCGCCAAGGTCGCGTAAACGGAGTTGGCGGGCAATTTCCTCTGCCGCTTCAAGATTGTTCTTGGTTACAGTCTCTTCTAAGTTACCGCCCTTACCAATGAATTTACCGGTATTGACATCGATAACGACCATAGCTTCAGTTCGATCGATAACCAATGATCCTCCAGAAGGAAGATAAACCTTGCGATCGAAAGCTTTAGCTAACTGCTCTTCGACTCGGAAATCGGCAAAGAGATCTCCAGCACCTGAATACTTTTCAATCTTACTGACCAATTCTGGAGCGATTGTGCCGAGATATGAAGTAATTTCATCCCAGGCTTCACTTCCCTGAATGGTCATCTTTCGGAAATCTTCATTAAAGATATCGCGAACAACTCGAACTGCAAGATCAGGCTCTGAGAGCAAGAGCGCAGGTGGATGGAAATTTGGATTTTGAGTCTTTGCGTAAATATCTTCCCATTGAGACTTCAAACGATTGACATCAGCAGTGAGTTCTTCTTCGCTCACACCTTCCGCAGCTGTTCGGACAATGACTCCAGCCTCATCCGGAATTAAATTCTTGAGAATCGCCTTTAAACGTTGGCGCTCTGGTTCAGGCAGGCGCTTAGAAATTCCAGACATTCCGCCACCAGGAACATAGACGACGTATCGTCCTGGTAAAGAGATTTGGCTAGTAAGGCGAGCGCCTTTTTGGCCGATTGGATCTTTAGTTACCTGTACCAAGACTGGCTGACCGGTCTTAAGAACCATTTCAATCTTACGTGGTTCTGATTCTGAAATTCCGGCTGCATCCCAGTTAACTTCACCTGCATAGAGAACAGCATTACGACCTTTACCAATATCAACGAATGCTGCTTCCATAGAAGGTAGAACATTCTGAACCCGTCCTAAGTAAACGTTTCCAACATAGGAAACATTTGCATTGCGGTTTACATAGTGCTCAACCATCACATTATCTTCGATGACTGCAATTTGGATACGGTCGCCAATTTGGCGAACCAACATCTCACGATCTACGTTTTCGCGACGTGCAATGATGTCGGTATCAGTAATAATGGTTCCGCGACGACGGTATGGCTCGCGGTATGGCTCGCGGCTGCTTCGTTCGCGACGATTGCGGGTGCCTCTTTCGCGAGCGCGATCTGGCTTTTCTCGCACTTCGCGGACTTTGACTACAGTGACAACGCCATCTTCATCAACTATTTCACCTGGAGTAACACCATCTGCCGAAGATGAGCGACGGCGCCGGCGCCGGCGATGAGTTGCGCCTTCACCGCTATCGTCACTCTCTTCGCTTGAATCTGAAATCTCTTCGTTGAGATTCTCTTCACCTTCAACTGCGCCACCTTTGCGACGACCACGTCCACCACGACGGCGACGGCGATTACGAGAAGAACGTCCTTCGCTATCTGATGCATCATCATCCGCTGGTCCTTGGCTGCCAGCAGCCTCAACCTTTTCTGCCTTTGGCGTAGCTTTCTTACGAACTTTTGGTGCCGCTGGATCAACCGCTGCCGCCTGAAATACGGGAACAGGTACCGCCGCCTTCTTCCGGGATTTAGGTGCATCACTGACATCGCTGGCGGTTGTGGGTGCCTCTACCTGTGGAGTTTCATCGCTCTTTTTAGATGGTTTTTTGGTAGCGCGCTTGCGCGCGTTCTTAGGCTCGATAGCCATATTTCAAATCCTTTAATCCCCTAGCCATATCTGGCTAGGTGCTCGTGGTTAGCTACAAAATGTATATAACTAACAAAACTTATCTGGGGCTCTCGAAGCAGCTGGCGCGATATTCGCTGGCCGCGCTTTCGGAAGCTGGCGTAATTATGGCAGAGAGAGGCTTGATTTACCTAAATTGCAGGAATTTACGCGTGTTATGCCTTGTGGCGGGCATGCACGTTCTGCAAAAGGCCAAAGCCAATTAAGGTAGCGAACATACTTGATCCACCGTATGACATAAATGGCAGTGGCACGCCCGTCATGGGCATCATTCCCAGAGTCATTCCAATATTTTCAAAAGCCTGGAATGCGAACCACGCAATAACGCCGGTGCAGACCAGCCTTCCATAAGGATCAGATGATCTTCGGGCAATTCCAAAGGCGCGCATTAATATGACGATATATAAAATCAAGATCAGACCAGAACCTAAGAAACCAAGTTCTTCGCCAGCAACGGTGAAGATAAAGTCAGTCTGTTGTTCTGGCACAAAGCGTCCATTTGTTTGGGGACCATTAAATAACCCAGTGCCCAGTAACCCGCCTGAACCCACGGTAATTCGGGCTTGTCTCAATTGATAACCAGCCCCCTGTGAATCGGCATTGGGGTCAACAAATGACTGGAGGCGTTTAATTTGGTAATCCTTAATTACTCCTGTTTTAACCGCAACAAAACTTCCAGCTAACGCCACGATAAGTAAGCCCGCCACCCATTTGGTGGAAGCTCCAGAAACTCCCAAGATTGAGATCACCGCTGCGCTAATAATAAAGATTGTTCCCATATCTGGCTGGGCAACAATAAAGAGAACTGGGACAGCCGCCACGGATAGCGCCCTCAAAACATCACGATTTGTTGGTTGATCTGAATCGTGGGTACGTTCAGCCAAGATCATCGAAATTCCAACGATGATGGAAATTTTTGCCAACTCTGCCGGCTGTATTTGAAAACCGCCTGGGAGTGAAATCCACGCTTTAGCGCCATTGACTTCAGTGCCCAGTACCAAGACATATGCCAAGCCCAAAACACTAAGACCCCATACAAATGGAGTGTAAGCGCGGAGCAATCGATAATCGATCACAGTTGTACCCCACGCCAACATGACGCCAATAAAGATATTAATGACGTGGCGTTTTAAGTAATACTGCGGATCTAGTCCGTTGGAGGCGTACCAATTTCTCGTTGCAGCATAAACCAATAAGGTGCCAATAAAGAGCAGAATTCCGACGGCGACTGTGAGTACTGGGTCTAAATCCCGCCACACTGATCGTGTGTTGTTGCGACGGTAAGGATTTCGATTGATCAGTGATCTCACTTCTTCACCTCACTGCCTACGGGTCTGGTTGCAGGTGAAATCTTAGGCAGTTTTACCGGCGGTTTGCCGGCTGGAAAAATCGCTTTTGTTGGGTCTACTTTGCTGCCGGTAACGCCGAAGAGAGTTTCGTAAATTTTGCGAACTCCGACAGCTGCCGTACTCGCGCCAAAGCCACCTTGGCTCACCATAAGTACTACCGCATAGCGAGGCTTGTCGACCGGTCCAAATGATGCAAACCAGGCTGAGTCATCTTTTGCCGAACCATCTGAGTTCTTACCAAAAACTTGAGCAGTACCAGTTTTACCTGCAACTGCAACCGGAAATCCAGAAAAGACTCCGGCAGCAGTACCGCTGATAGTTACTTCATGTAATGCATCTTTTAAGAATGTAATCATTGTTGGCGCTACGCCAATTGTTCCAAGATTCTTTGGCTTAAATGTCTTCAGCACTGTGCCATCGGTTGTAACAATCGCCTTAGCCACTGTTGGTTGCCAGATAGTGCCGCCATTGGCAATTGCAGAATACATTTGGGCCAACTTAATTGGGGTAATAACTGTGTCACCCTGACCGATTGAGAAGTTGACCGCATCGCCAGCGCGCACCTTATCGCCATCTACACAATTCTCTTTTGCCAACTGAATTAAGAATGGAGTGAGGCCAGATTTTGAAGCACGCTTCTCATAGTTGCAATAGAAATCCTTATTTTGGTCATACCACGATTTCTTCCAATTTCGATCAGCTAGTCGGCCTTTGGACTCTGATGGCAGGTCGATACCAGTGCGCTCTCCCATTTGAAAGCGGCCAGCCGCTTTAAAGAAGTAATCGTTTGGGTTCTTTGGTTTTAAACCACCATCGCGCAACCATTCATCAAATGCGATTTGATACCAGATAGTGTCGCAAGAAACTGCAATCGCCTTCTTCATTGAGATGCGTCCTTGCGCTTTGCCTTCAAAGTTATTAAATGTTCGAGTTCCAACCTGCACATTACCGGGGCAGTCATAGGTTTTTGTTAAATCGTATCCAGCATCTTTGGCGGCAATTACTGATACCGCTTTAAAGGTAGATCCTGGTGCGAAGAGTCCTTGCAACGCGCGATTAAGCGCAGGGACTCCAGATTTCTCACTAAAGAGATTGCGTGCCTCTTGGACTGTCAAACCTTTCTCAAAAGAGTTTGGGTCGAAAGTTGGATATGAGGCGAGTGCTAAAACTTCGCCATTGCGAACATCTAAGACCACGGCAGCTCCACCGTCTGCTCGATGGCCAGAGGCTTTCGCGCGAAGCACGGCATCTTTGAGCGCTGATTCAGTTGCTGCCTGCAACCTAATATCGATACTTGTAACTAAGTGGTTACCTGAAATCGGTTTAGTATTCTGACTCGTGCTGGTTACCGCTTCTTTTCTATCGACGATAACTGTCTTAATGCCAGGAATTCCGCGGAGATACTGGTCGTATTGAATTTCCAATCCAGCTTTTCCAATTACTTCTGAACGATAGAACTTTCCGGTGGCTAAATCCGTATCGGTAAGTGGTCCTACATATCCGAGAAGATGAGCGGCATTAACTCCGACTATCTCAGGATAGTTACGAATTGCAGTAGGTGTCGCATTGATACCTGGATATAAATCGGAGCGCTCTACGATTGTCAGGGCGATATTGGGATCTGCTTCTTTTGTAATAGGAATTGGCTGAAAACGCGAACCTGTCCAACAACCAGCGCGCTTTCCCTTCTCTAATTCTCCACATAAGCGGGTGCGTTGCCAGACATCAGCAAAATTGAGGCTGAGTAAAGTGGAGAGTTTTTGAAGTACAGCTACACCCCGATCATCCAATTTATCTAACTTGGTACGGTCAACAGTGACTGCCAATCCGACTTTATTGAGCGCCAA
>CAZMBG010000013.1:0-12576 GCA_964564615.1 uncultured Candidatus Planktophila sp. | reverse complement strand
GCGAGATATCACTGGCAGAATTATTGGGGTCGCAATTGCGCTCCAAAATGCGGTTCCGAAAATTACGAAAAGAACTTGCTTTATATCCCCCAATTGCTGGCCAAGCATGAGGCCCGTAATTGCAAAGAGCGCTTGTGCCGCAATGACTCCCCCAACGGCTAAGAAGACGATATTGAGTGGGTTGGCGTGCACGTGATCATCACCGTAAGAGAGGAAGGAAACGCCTGAACAGATGGCAATAAGCACCAACATCCAATGGCCCATCGGACCAGGAGCTGTCTGGGATAAATCCATGAGAAGGCCAGCGCCAAATCCGGTGAGTGCGCCGAGTTCAGGTGTACACATCGCTGCCCAAGTCAAGGTAAAGATAAGAAAGAGTGAGAATCCTCCTGCCGGCAAACGCATCTGAGTCACAAAACCTTCTTGCAAGAGATACATCACAAGAAATACCGGAAGCGAAAAGAAGAATCTTCTGAAGCTCATCGATTAACCCTTGGGAGTGGGTGAAGGGGTAACGGTGATGGTGACAGTTGGTGTGGGAGTGGGTTGTGGCTTAGCTGGCACCAGCGCATCTCGCGGATCGGTCGCGGGTGCTGCAATCACAACCGAAACTACGCCCAAAGTAGAGAAATTCACATAAAACTTTACATCCGCAGTTTGAGTTACGGCTCCGGCGGCATTGTCGACAGAGGTTACTTCACCAATTGGAACACCTGGCACGAATGGGCGGTTGTTTGAACTTCCGCGAGCCACAATCGCATCACCAATTTTTACCGTTTCGGAATTATCTAGTAGTTGCAATACACCTTTACGAGTACCTTGCCCATTAAGAATTCCAATTTGTTCTGTGGTTGCAATACGGGCGCCAATTTTAAATTCAGGATCGGAGGCCAATTGCACGATAGCACTATGGGTGTAAGCAATTTTCACAACACCGACCAATCCAAATCCGCTAATGACAGTCATATTTGGGCGGATTCCTGAACGAGTTCCGGCATCGATAGTGATGGTTTGGGTGAATGATGAACTTGAGCCCTGCGAAATAACCTTCGCGGCAACTACTTTATATCCACCCTTGCCAGCAAGATCAAGGATGCTCTTCAATTGATTGAGTTGAGCATCAGCTATCTTGCGATTGCTGAGTGCCAGTCGCAAGGCATCGTTTTCTGCTTTGAGTCGTTCAATCTGGTTTCGGGTACGGCCCAAATGGGTGACATCTGAGATGAAGTTTCTAAATGGAGAGACAACCCAAGATCCGGCCTTCTGAAATGGAGTAATTGCAGTCTGCGCACCTGTACGTGCATTTTCGATAATGGCGACGCCACGGAGATCGAGGGTAATTAAAAATAGTGAGGTGACAATCAAAATTATGAGGAGCAAACGACCTCTATTGTCGCCACCGTATCGCACGAAATTTACCTATCGGCGTGGTTCAGAGATCAAGACTTTTTCAAGCGCTTCAAACTCTTCAATACACTTTCCAGAACCCTCAACAACTGCATTGAGCGGCTGTTCAGCTACGTGGATAGGTAGGCCAGTTTCACGGCGTAGGCGCTCATCAAGCCCCTTTAACATCGCCCCACCACCAGTGAGCACAATTCCGCGATCCATCAAATCTGATGCGAGCTCAGGTGGGCACTTATCAAGTGAAGCCTTTACTGCGTTGACGATAGCTTTTACCGGCTCATCGAGCGCCTTGCGAATCTCTGCCGCTGTAACAACAATGGTCTTTGGAAGACCGGTTGCAAGATCACGCCCACGAATTTCAGCATCGTGCTCGTTTTGAAGCTGACAAGCAGAACCAATCGCCATCTTGATTTCTTCTGCTGTGCGCTCTCCGAGATGAAGCGAATATTCGCGCTTTACCCAATCGATAATTGATTGGTCGAGTTCATCTCCACCTACACGAATAGATAGCGCAGTTACGATGCCGCCCAATGAAATCACTGCAACTTCAGTTGTTCCGCCTCCGATATCGACCACCATGTTGCCGGTAGGTTCGTGAATTGGAAGACCTGCGCCAATAGCAGCGGCCATTGGTTCTTCGATGATGTAAACCTTGCGCGCGCCAGCTGCATAACCAGCATCTTTCACGGCGCGTTGTTCGACTCCAGTAATTCCTGATGGAACACAAACAACAATACGAGGCTTAGCTAAATAGCTACGCTTGTGAACTTTTTGAATGAAGTAGCGGAGCATGCGTTCAGTCGTATCAAAATCAGCGATAACTCCATCTTTCAGCGGACGAATTGCGACGATATTGCCCGGAGTACGACCAATCATCTTCTTAGCTTCAATACCGACAGCAAGGATGCCACCAGTATCTTGATTGACGGCAACAACTGAAGGTTCGTTCAGAACAATGCCACGACCGCGAACATAAACCAAGGTATTAGCAGTTCCTAAGTCGACTGCCATATCGCGACCGATAAAAGACATCTTGTTTGACATTACTTACCTCCAAAGAAGATTGCGATTTCACGTTCAGCTGACTCAACAGAGTCAGATCCGTGGACAATATTTTGAATAACTTTTGTTCCTTGATCACGCGCAAGGTCACCACGAATCGTTCCGGGCGCGGCAACAGTTGGATCTGTAACTCCTGCGAGCGAACGGAATCCTTCAATTACTCGATTACCCTCTGCCACCAAAGCAACAATGGGACCAGACATCATAAATTCAATCAGCGGTTCGAGAAAAGGTTTGCCTTGATGTTCGGCATAGTGTTGCTCGAGAAGGGCGCGATCTGCTTGCAGCATCCGCATCGCTACAACTGAATAACCTTTTCGTTCAATGCGGGAAATAACTTCGCCCACTAAGCCGCGCGCGACGCCATCAGGCTTGACCAATACCAGTGTTTTCTCAGTTGTGCTCACGTGGGCATTCTATTGGGCTAGTACCGACATACCCAATTTTGCGAAATTACTGAGGATTTTGTGCGAGCAAGGCTGCGCGGGCAGCCTCCCCTTTACGACCGACAACGATTGCCGCAACCCATAGGGCGGCAAAAATCACCCCGATAAAAATCATGGAAGGGACAACAATCGCATATGCCAGCATTGCAATTTGCAGGATGGAGGAAATGATCCAGCCCGCTCTCTTCTTCAATAGCGCTGGTGCAAGTAAAAGCAAAATTGCAATCACTGCTCCCAAGAATATGGCCTGATCTGAGGAGTTATTGCGAGCCAATAAAAGTGCAAAACCCATCACAAGTGACTCCATCGCCAGAACGGCGGAACCTAAGACTCTCATGAATCCTCCTTTGCAAAGCGCTTACGCACAATTGTGCGGGCTTCACCGGCAGTTACAACAGATCCTGTGATCACAATTCCGATGGTTTCATCGCTGAGTGGGCGAACTGTGTCCTTAATTGCCCTCTCAATGGCTGCTTCGAGGGTGGGCGACTTAAAGACCCGATCATGACCAAATACTTTTATCGCTATTACCTCTAGAGCGTCCGGGCTCATTGCACGACTAGATGTGCTTGCGGTAACAATAATTGAGTTGAAAACTTTTTCGAGGGAGATGAGAGCGCCCTCCACATCTTTATCTCCCATGGCAGCAAAGACTCCGATAGTTTCATCAAAATTAAACTCTGAAGTCAAAGTCTCAGAAAGCGCACGTGCACCGTGAGGGTTGTGCGCCGCATCAATAATGATGGTTGGGTCGTAGTGCAATATTTCGCACCGACCCGGTGAAGCAACTGCAGCGAAACCCGTTAAGACTGCATCGTGGTCTAGCTCTTGTTCGCCAAAGAATGCCTCAACTGCAACCAAAGCTGCTGCCGCATTTGATGCTTGATGCTTTCCGTGCAACGGAAGAAAAATATCTTCATACGTATCGTGAGGTGTACGGATAGTAAGTAACTGCCCGCCGACCGCTAGGGCACGAGTCTCGACTTCATACTCAAGCCCTTCCCGTGCAATATCTGCGCCAACTTCTGCCGCCTTCTTCAGTAACTCTTCTGCGGCTTCCACCTCTTGTTGGGCTAGAACGACAAATGAACCGGCTTTAATAATTCCAGCCTTGGTTCTAGCGATTTCACTCAAAGTTGTACCTAAATATTCAGTGTGGTCGTAATCAATCGGCATAATGACAGCGACATCGGGATCTACAACGTTTGTGGCATCCCATTCGCCGCCCATTCCAACTTCAATAACACCTACATCAACTGGATGCTCGGCAAAGGCGGCAAACGCTAACCCCGTGATGGCCTCAAAGAAGGTAATCGGATTCTCAAACTTCGAATCAACCAAATCAAAGTAGGCGGCAATATCGTTGTAAGTAAAGATTAATTCCTTAGGATCGATTGGTTGGCCATTGATTGAAATTCGCTCTCGATAGGTTTCGAGGTGCGGTGATGTAAATCGCCCGGTTCGAAGACCCATGGCAAATAACAATGAATCGACCATACGTGAGGTAGTTGTCTTCCCATTTGTTCCACCAATATGAATTGTTGGATAGGTAAGTTGAGGCGACCCTAATAAATCGACAAGGAGAGCGATTCGTTCAAGCGTTGGCGCAATTCGATTTTCTGGCCAGCGCTTTAGTAACGCCGATTCGATGGCATCGATTCGCTCTTGATCTTCGGGTGAAACGTTAAACATTATTTCAAGGCTGCCAATTGTGAAGTGATTCTTTCAATATCTGCCGAAACAGCGCTCTGACGAGCTCGAATTTCAGCCACGACATCAGCAGGTGCCTTCGCCATAAATCCTTCATTGCTAAGTTTGACTTCAGCCGTCGCTAAATCTTTCTTAGCAGTTGCTAAGTCTTTCTCAAGGCGGGCACGTTCAGCTGCAACATCGACTGCACCTGAAAGATCGAGTTCGCACTTAATTGCACCGATTTCCACCGATGCGCTTGGTGTGAATTCCGTGAGTTCAAGTTTGAGCAAGTAGGCCATAGCTGGTGCATATGCCGAGATATTTGCTGGTGCGATAAATCGTCCCGGAATTTTCTGATTTGGTTTTACCCCTTGGTCATTTCGGAATCTGCGCACCTCTGTAATAACCTTTTGAATTTCTAGCACAGTTGCTTCGGCATCTTTATTGAGATGGTCGGGGTTCGACACCGGCCATTGCGCAGTCATGAGAGTCTCTCCCCCGGTAAATGAGGTCCAGAGCTCTTCAGTAATAAAAGGCATTACTGGGTGTAAGAGTCGGAAGAGTTGATCAAGCACATGTCCCAAAACGCGTTGAGAATTTGCTGCATTTCCGGAGGCAAAAGTTTCCTTTGAAAGTTCAAGGTACCAATCACAGAGATCATCCCAGGCAAAGTGATAGATAACTTCACTGGCGCGAGCAAACTCGTAACTCTCCAACAGTTGATGGTAATCAGCTGTGGTTTCGGCTAGCCGAGAGAGTATCCATTTATCAAAATCGTTTAGAGAATCCACATTGGGTAGCGGACCTTCGATAGTCGCCCCATTGATTAAGGCAAATCGAGTCGCATTCCATAACTTGGTGGCGAAATTTCGTGAACCTGCAATCCAATCTTCCGCAAGAGCTTGATCTTTACCAGGATTTGAACCTCGCGCTAATGTAAATCGCAGTGCATCAGCACCGTATTTATCGATGAATTCAAGTGGGTCAACAACATTTCCACGAGACTTGGACATCTTCTTTCCGAATTGATCGCGAACTAATCCGTGCAAAACAATGGTTTTAAAGGGAGCAACGCCATCCATTGCAAATAATCCAAAAATCATCATGCGAGCTACCCAGAAGAAGAGAATGTCATAACCAGTGACAAGCACGCTTGTTGGATAGAACTTCTTTAAATCTTCCGTGTTATTTGGCCAACCCAGAGTCGAAAATGGCCAGAGCGCAGATGAGAACCAGGTATCAAGCACATCTGGATCTTGTCGATATCCATCTGGTGCGCTCTCTCCTGGGCCAACCACAACAACTTCATCATTGGGGCCGTACCAGACTGGAATTCGATGTCCCCACCATAGCTGGCGCGAAATGCACCAGTCGTGCATGTTGTCTACCCATTCGAAATAACGTGGAGCAAGTTCGGCTGGTTCAATATTTACTCGGCCATCACGAACTGCATCGCCAGCAGCTTTTGCAAGAGGTGCAACTTTGACGAACCATTGCTTTGATAAACGTGGCTCTACAGTTGTGTCGCAACGTGAACAATGTCCTACCGCGTGAACGTAAGGACGCTTCTCGGCAACAACTCGACCTAGCTCTTTAAGTTTTGCAACAACGGCAACGCGGGCATCGAATCGATCCATTCCATCGAATTCTGTTCCGGTGCCAGCCATCTTGCCGTGTTCATCCATGATGACAACGAATGGAACGTTGTGGCGAACCGCCATTTCAAAGTCGTTAGGATCGTGAGCAGCCGTGACCTTTACCGCGCCAGTTCCAAATTCTGGATCAACTAATTCATCAGCAATGATTGGAATCATTCGGTTGACCAGCGGCAATAAGACTTCAGTGCCAATCATGTGCTTATAGCGAGGATCATCAGGATGCACCGCAACTGCACCATCGCCCATCATGGTTTCGGCACGGGTAGTGGCTACGACGATGCTTTGTTCGCCATCACCGTATCGAACTGAAACAAATTCACCTGCATCATCTTGATGCTCAACTTCAATGTCAGATAGCGCAGTCAAGCAGCGAGGACACCAGTTGATAATGCGTTCTGCTCGATAGATGAGTCCGGCATCAAAAAGTTTTTTGAAAATGGTGAGGACGGCAGCAGATAGATTTTCATCCATCGTAAATGCTTCTCTGCTCCAATCAACAGAATCGCCGAGTCGCTTCATCTGTCCGAGAATTTGACCACCGGATTCGGCTTTCCACTGCCAAACTTTCTTGACAAATTCCTCGCGTCCAAGATCGTGTCGAGTGAGACCTTGTGCTGCCAATTGTTTTTCGACAACATTTTGAGTCGCTATCCCGGCGTGATCCATGCCAGGCAACCAGAGCGCCTCATAACCTTGCATGCGCTTCATGCGTGTGAGGCAATCTTGGAGAGTTTGATCGAGCGCATGGCCGATGTGTAGGTTGCCAGTCACATTGGGAGGTGGAATCACAATTGTGAATGGGGTCTTAGGCGATGAAGAATCAGCGGTGAAATAACCAGATTCGACCCAGTGCGAATAGAGGCGTGGCTCGATATCGGCTGGAACGAAGGATGGTGCTAATTCGCGCTTGGACATACGCTTAATTCTATTCTAGAAATTAAGCGGTCTTCTCCTCGGAGCCCTTGTCGCGGCGAGGTGAACGCTTCGGCTCAACTCGCTCGACCAAAGTTGGTGCAGCGCCAGAATCGATGCATTCCTTTTCGATAATGACCTTGGAGATATCTGTTCGGCTTGGTACGTCATACATCACGGTCAGCAGTACGGATTCCATGATGGCGCGCAATCCACGGGCGCCCGTGCCACGATCGAGAGCCAGATCGGCAATTGCTTCAAGTGAAGATTCTGAAAATTCAAGCTCAACATCGTCGAGATCAAATAATTTCTGATACTGCTTCACCAATGCATTCTTTGGCTCGGTAAGAATCTGCATGAGCGCGGCTTTATCAAGGTTTTCAACGCTTGTGACAACCGGAAGTCGTCCAATAAATTCTGGAATCAATCCAAATTTAATTAAATCTTCTGGCATTACTTCGCCAAAGATATCTTTGCGATTCTTCTCGGCAATGCTTTCGATTTCAGCTGAGAACCCAACTCCTGCTGATCCACTGCGCGCCTCAATAATTTTTTCGAGACCTGCAAATGCACCACCAACAATGAAGAGAACATTGGTGGTGTCGATTTGAATAAATTCTTGATGTGGATGCTTGCGACCACCCTGTGGAGGCACTGATGCGACGGTGCCTTCGAGAATCTTGAGAAGCGCTTGCTGAACACCTTCGCCGGATACATCGCGGGTAATCGATGGATTTTCAGATTTACGAGCGACCTTATCAATTTCGTCGATATAAATAATTCCGGTCTCTGCTTTTTTCACATCGTAATCAGAAGCTTGCAAGAGCTTAAGCAGAATATTCTCGACATCTTCTCCAACATAACCAGCTTCGGTAAGCGCGGTTGCATCTGCAATGGCAAAGGGAACATTGAGCATACGTGCCAGAGTTTGTGCCATAAGAGTCTTGCCACATCCAGTTGGGCCAAGCAGCAAAATATTCGACTTTGCTAATTCGACACCATCTTCTCCCCGAGGAGCTCCAGATTGGACGCGCTTGTAATGGTTATAGACGGCGACAGATAGCGATTTCTTCGCCCGTTCTTGCCCGATGACATATTGGTCGAGAAATTCATAAATGGCTTGTGGCTTTGGAAGTTCGCTAAGTCCGAGATTAGTTTGCTCGGAGAGTTCTTCGACGATAATTTCATTACATAGATCGATGCACTCGTCGCAGATATATACACCTGGTCCAGCAATCAACTTCTTCACTTGCTTTTGAGTCTTTCCGCAGAAAGAACACTTGAGCAGGTCGTTAGCTTCGCCAATACGTGTGGTCATAGTGGAATTCTAGGATTTGCCGCTAATTCGCGCAGCGGAAATAACACTTAATCTTGTTCGCTCTGAGAAGAACGGCGGGGATCGCGCAGCTCTTTTACACCTGGTACCAAGAGCACCAAATAGCAGATGAGAATGTGGAAAGCGATAGCAAATATAAGGAATGGTCTTTCGCCGACTAGTGCTACTGCCGGACCGACCAGCGCCATTCCTATTGGCATTAACCCTCCGGAGCCGACCATGTCGATACTAAATACTCGACCTTGCATCTCTTGCGGAACTTCGCGCTGTACCGCCGTGACCCAATACGCCTCCCATCCCCCGATAGAAAGTCCGGCGATGAAATAGCCAATGATCACAATCGGTTCATTAATTGGAAAAGCCAACACCAGTGGCGCAAAGGCAAAGAGTCCCCATAACGAAATTGCAACGAGTCCAGGTTTTTTGGTTTTTAACTTGATTGCGACAATAGCGCTAATCATTCCACCCAAACTAAAGACCGCTGTTGAGATGGCAAAGACGGAGTTGGTATCAAACTCTCGTCGAGTAATAACTGGAAGCAAAACCGCTTCAGCTGCGACTATCACCATTAATTGAAAGGTTGCCATAGCAATTGATGCAGCAATCCATTTAATCTCCCACACCAAAGCAAACCCTTCGCGAAGTTCTGTTAGAAAGGTGGGTTTGACTTCGTAGCTTTCCTCCCGAGGTTTTTCATGTATTGGAAGAAGCAGCGTTGTTGCAAAGACTAAAAAGGCGCCAATAACCCCGAAGGTCACATCTGCACCAAAAAGCGCGATTGCCAAGCCACCTAAACCTGGACCAACGATAGTTCCAATTTTGGTGACTATACCTTTTGCAACATTGCCAGCTGGAAGTAAGTGATCAGGTAAGAGGCTTGGCACGATTGCCGAACCTGCTGGTGCACCAAATGAATCACCGAGCCCCATGAGAAAGACCAATAATCCAATAGACCAGAGTGGAAGATGATTAGCTGATACAAAGAGTAAAAATAAACAGATAACAGCTCGGAATGTATCGGCTCCCACCATCACCCATTTGCGCGGTAAACGATCTGCCCAGACTCCACCGATAAGCATAAAGAGAGTTCCGGCTAAAGCACGTGCGGCGAGAATTAACCCAAGAGAGGTTGCAGTTCCATTGTTATCGAGCACCGTGACTGCGAGTGCAATTGGAAATGCCGATGAACCTAGAACGAAGATCAGCCCTGAGAGAAAGAAGCGACGATAATCTTTGTACGAAAAGAGAGAACCGGGTGCGAAGTATTTTTTTATCAACGCAGCCCGGTCCTTTCGAGAAAATTACGCAGTGGGTTTTACTTTACGAGATGCCATTACCTTATCAATAAGACCGAATTCAACTGCTTCTGCAGCGGTAAGAATCTTGTCACGTTCGATTGCGGCACTGATTTCATCGACAGACTTGTTGGAATGCTTTGAGAGCATGGTTTCAAGCAAAGAACGCATACGCATTACCTCACGTGCTTGAATTTCGATATCAGATGCCTGTCCGCCACCTTCAGATGAAGGCTGGTGAATCAAAATACGTGAGTGCTCGAGGCCGTAACGCTTGCCCTTGGTTCCACCTGCAAGGATGATTGCTGCAGCTGATGCCGCCTGGCCCAAGCAGATAGTGCTGATATCAGGGCGCACAAATTGCATTGTGTCATAAATTGCAGTGAGCGCAGTGAATGATCCACCAGGTGAGTTGATGTAGATCGAGATATCACGATCGGGATCCATTGATTCAAGTGTTAACAATTGAGCCATAACGTCGTTGGCGACGGTGTCATCAATTGCCTGACCTAGAAAGATAATGCGCTCTTCAAATAACTTTGTATATGGATCGTGGCGCTTATAACCCTGAGGGGTTTTCTCATCAAATGTTGGAAGTACGTAGCGGGCCTGTGGTGCATTGAATTTCATTTACTTCACCAATCCAATCTGCTCTTCGCCAGTTGCGATGTGATCGATAAATCCATACTCGAGCGCCTCTGCAGCACTGAACCAATTATCACGATCGGAATCTGCAATGATTTTTTCTAAAGTCTGCCCGGTGTGCTTTGCATTGAGTTCAGACATTGTGCGCTTTGTAATAGCCATTTGCTCGGCTTGAATTCGAATATCAGTAGCTGTTCCACCGAATCCACCCAAAGGTTGGTGCATCAAAATACGCGCATTTGGTGTGGCATATCGCTTGCCCTTTGTGCCGGCGGTAAGTAGGAACTGTCCCATCGATGCTGCCATTCCCATTGCTACAGTGACAACATCATTCTTGATGTAATGCATGGTGTCGTAGATAGCCATACCGGCAGTGACCGAGCCACCTGGTGAGTTGATGTAGAGGAAGATATCTTTCTTTGGATCTTCGGCAGATAGCAATAACAACTGGGCGCAGATTGCGTTAGCCATATCATCACGAACTTCACCTGCAAGGAAGATGGTTCGCTGTTCGAGTAGGCGCGCATAGATCTGATCTCCGAGCGCCTGAGGCTTTTCGGCCGCTGGTCCTGCTACGGGGTTGAGTGGGTTATAGAAATCCACGATGCTTCCTTCCGGTTGTTACTGCGTATTGAAATACCTGTGGTGACCTTAACAATGGCAGCGCGAAAATGCTTCCCTAATTTGGGAAATATCGGCTGATTTTGCTTTTGTTCGCTATTGGCTAAAGGCTATTCGGCCGCAGGCGCAGTCTGTGGGCGAAGTTCCTCGAGATCAACCTTTGCGCCAGACTTGTCGACAATGCTGACCTTAGCCAGCGCTGCTGCAAGGGCTTTAGCGCGAGTTACCTCTGCGATGACAGATGTAATTTGGCCAGCCTTTTGAAGTTCTTGCGCAAATTGCTCTGGACCCATTCCGTAGCGTTGCGACATACGCACTAAGTAATCAGTGAGTTCAACTTCATTGATTTGAACATTTTCAGCCTTAACTACGGCATCGAGAAGGAATTCGCCCTTAATGGAATCGCGAACCTGCTTGTCGACTTCAGCGCGGTGGGTGTCATCTTCAAGGCGACCTTCACCTGAAAGGTGCTCATTTACTTCTTCGAGAACCAAATCATCAGGAACAGGAATTTCAATATCAGCAAGGAGCTGTTCGACTAACAGATCGCGCGCTTGTGCACCTTGTTCAAGTTTCTTCATACGAAGAATGCGCTCAGAGAAATCTTTCTTGAGCTCTTCTAATGTGTCGAATTCTGATGCGAGCTTTGCAAAGGAATCATCAAGCGCTGGTAGCTCGCGTTCTTTAACAGCTTTTACGGTGACTTCAACGTCGCCGGATTCGCCTTCATTCTGGCCAACAAGTTGAGTTGTGAAGTGCTTGGTTTCGCCGGCAGACATTCCAATGAGTGTGTCATCGAGACCATCAATCATGCGATCAGAGCCGACTTCGTAAGAAATATCATTGGCTTTTCCGCCATCTACTTCAGCGCCATCAATGCGGGCAGTTAGATCGAGGGTAACAAAATCACCCTTTGCTGCTGAACGCTCGACGGTGTGAAGCGTTCCGAAGCGAGCGCGAAGCTGATCGATTTGCTCGTTCATATCTGCATCAGTGACTTCGACGCTATCGACTGTCACTTTAATCTTAGATAGATCTGGGAGAACAACTTCTGGTCGGACGCTTACTTCAACGGTGTACTTCAAATCTTTATTGTCTTCGAATTGCTGAACATCGAGAACTGGACGACCAATAATGAGAAGTGAATGTTCGCGAGCGGCATCACCGTAGAAAGCTGGAAGTGCAGAGTTAATGGCTTCATCTAGTACTGCAGCACGACCTACGCGCTGTTCGATGAGGGTTGAAGGAACTTTGCCTTTGCGGAATCCAGGAATGTTGACCTTTGAAGCAAGAGATTTAAAAGCATCATCGATGTGGGGAGCTAACTCTGCAAATGGAACTTCAATAGAAAGTTTTACGCGAGTAGGTGAGAGTGTTTCGACTGTGCTCTTCACAAGTGCTCCTTATCAATGAGTGCAAACATTTTTAGAGAGATGCATCAGCATCACAAACAAATTGGTCGGGGCGGGGAGATTCGAACTCCCGATCTCCTGCTCCCAAAG
>CAZMBG010000012.1:14353-18542 GCA_964564615.1 uncultured Candidatus Planktophila sp. | reverse complement strand
AAAGGATTGGTTAAACGCCCACGTATAGATAGTCGACTGCTCTATACGTCTGGCGTGGTTGGGTAATCTTTCCCTAATAAGAGGTATTAAGGCAATTTATATTTATAACAAATAGGTATAAATAGGTCTACAACTCGCGCTTGGCCCGCTCAATACGCTCAGTTGTCAGCAAAGGGCTTGCAAATACGAAGAGCAGGGCGCTAATCCCTGCTGCCACGAGGTAGGTCAGGCGTAGGGCCATCTCTCGACTCGTAAATTGAGCGCCAATCCATACCAGGGCGCCGCCAGCTAGGACTCCCAGCGGAATCGACCCCCAGGCAAAGAAGCGATAGACCGAATTTACTCGACCAAAGATCCCTGAAGGAATGGTTGATTGCCGGAGTGAGACGGTAATGAGATTCCATAGCACCGCAATGGCACCTTCAAAGATAGTCAACACCCACAACACCTGCCAGGAAGATGTGAGGCCGATGATGAGATTGAAGATTGGGGCAGAGATGAGCGCAAGTCGAAGTGATGGCCCACTTCCAAAGCGCTCTGAAACTTTTGCGCCGTATGCACTACCGAGAATTCCACCGATAGCGCCAGCTGTGCCCAAAATGGCAAAGACTCGAACTGATGTATGCAGAACTTCTTGGGCAAAGAGAATGAAGGTCGCACCACAAATTGCACCGGTGAAATTCATCAAGCCCAGCACAATTGCCAAAGTACGGAATAAGTCATGGCTCCAAAGCCATGCAAACCCCTCTTTGATGTCTCGCTTGAAATTTATCTTTTCACTTACTTTTTCAGCAGGCGGATCAAATGAGCCCCGTATCGAAGCGATGACTGCCGCTGCAATAAAGAATGATGCGGCATCGAACCAGAATGGCAAGAAGATGGCGATAGCAATAATAAAACTTCCAACCGGAGGGCCAATGAAGGTATTGGTGAGGCCTTCTGCAGTCCATAACCTTCCATTTGCCTTCTCAAGCTTCTCCTTCTCAACAATATGCGGCAAGAATGTTTGAGCGGTGTTATCTCGCAAGACTTCAGCCATACCAAACATAAAGGCAGAGATGAAGAGAACTATGTATAAGAACCAGTGGGTTTCAATATGGGAGATTGAAGAAAGTTGGTCGAGCTTTGGTAAGGAAGAAGCAGTGAAGGTAACGACAATGGCTACACCTACTGTGAGGAAACCACGCAAAGTGTCCATTGCGACCAAGATACGTTTCTTGTTAAAGCGATCTGAGAGAACACCTGCAAATAAAGTAAAGATCAACCATGGAGCACGTGATGCAACAGCAATCAGCGCAATCAATATAGGTGAACGTGTGACCGCCGAGGCTAACCAGGGATAGGCAACGGATGCGATGCCATCACCTAAATTAGAGATAAACGATGCGCTCCAGAGCCGCCAAAAGTTCTGTTCTAGCTTTACTTTCACTCGCTTAACTTTGGACATGGCTCTCATCCTTTACCACTGAATCACCAATTTCGCTAATGAATTTAGTGCTCAAAACCCCAATTGCAAAGGCGATAACACCGCCAATAATCCAGGGCAATCGAAGATCGATCTTGGCCACAAAGCCACCGATAAATGAGGCTAGTGGCATCGAACCCCACACCAAAGTGCGACGTGCACCATGCACTCGAGCATAGAGATCTTGCGGAATCAATCTTTGATAGGTGGCCATCAACAAAATGTTCCAGTGCACCATCGTGAAAGAGGTGAGGATGCTTGGGATAAGAAAGAACCAGATATTCGGAGATATTCCAGTAAGAAAAATTGAACCAGTGGAAATCAAAATTGCTAAGGCCAAAGTGCGGCCGCGGCCCAAATATTGGGCCGTCTTAGGGGTTAACCATGCGCCCAACAAGGAGAAAACTCCAAAAGCTGAAGTCATAAATCCAAAATTCTTTGGATCAAGTTTCAAATCTTGAACGAGAAAGAGGATTGTGGTTGCGCTAGCAAAAGAAAAAGCAAACCCAATAGCGGTTGTGGTGAGTACGAGCCTCTTCAATTGCTTTTGTGACCACAGATATTGCATTCCCGACGTGAGATCTGATTTAAAGGATGCGAACTTTGATATATCTTCAGCTCGTTCACGTTTGGTGAATTGAAGTGGGATTAAGAAACAGAAAAGTGCTGCGAGTGCAAATCCAGCGCCGTTGAAAATGAATGGAATGACGATTGCAATTCCATAGAGCAGCCCACCTATTGGTGCACCTACAAAATCTTGAATTACCGTATAGGTCATTTCAAATTTAGAGTTGGCTTTCTCTAAATCTTTGCTATTAACAATTACCGGAATCAAACTTTGGGATGCGGTATCGGCAACAACTTCACAGATTCCAACCACAAATGTAACGGCCAGTAACCAATAAATCGTGATGACATCTGTGGCGATTGCTAGAGACAGTACTGCGGCAATAAGGGCGCGAAGGGCATTTGCAAAGGAGAGCGCATTCTTCTTATTGACGCTATCGAGAATGGTTCCGATTGGCACTGCAAAGAGCAGCCAAGGCAGCATGGTGAGTGCACCAATTAAAGAGATTAGTACTGGATCTTTAGATAAATGAACTGCCAATAATGGGAAGGCAGTTTTTCCGAATCCATCGGAAAGATTGGAAAATAGATTGGCGGCCCAGAGTTTTCTAAATTCTGGGCTACTAGTCATTGTCGAGATAATAGGGTCATTAAGCTCGGAAATCTAGCGATTTCACAGTTATTTTTAAGTGTCTACGGCAACAATGCTCCGATGGTAGAAAGATTTAAATCTCTGAGAAGTCGTTATCGCTCAGATCGAAATTGGTTAATTTCACTCACGATACTCGCACTCTCATCTGCAACGTTAACGTTTTGGAAGCTTGCTGAAGTTTCGCGCTCAGAGTACTACGCAGCAATTGCAAAGAGCATGAGTTTGTCGTGGAGCAACTTCCTCTTCGGGGCAATCGATCCCGCTGGCAATGTCACGCTCGATAAAATTCCAGGTTCGTATTGGGTGCCTGCGCTCTTTGCTCGAATATTTGGTTTTAGTACGTGGGCAATTACTGCGCCAAATGCGCTAGCGGCCGTAGGCACAGTTGTTGTTGTAGCAGTCACGGCCCGGAATCTCTACGGGCGCACGACTGGAATTGCGGCTGGAGTAATTGTTGCAACTACTCCGATCGTGATTGCGGTGTCACGTTCCAATCAACCGCAATCTTTCTTCCTTCTCACTATTTCACTTGCTGGATGGCAGGCAGCAAAAGCGCTGAGTACATCGAGTCGCAAACATTTGATGTATGCCGGAGCATTTATTGCACTCGCATTTCATACATACATGTTGGTGGCATGGGCGCTGTGGCCAGCGCTGATCATCGCCTGGTTCTTTACTGATGGGTCGTTAGGAAAGAAAATCCTTGACTTGCTCTCTGCTGGTTTACTTTCACTGGCGCTTTCTTTTCTTTGGATTGCAATTGTGACGTTAACTCCGGCATCCAAGCGACCATATATAGGTGGAACTTTGCACAATAGCGCTTTGGAAATGGTCTTTGGATATAACGGGCTCGGACGATTCAGTTCGAGCCAAGGTGGCGGCTTATCGCTAGCGACAGATAACCCTAATTACCGTTCTTTTACCCCACCGTTTGGCGGTAATGCTGGTTTCGGTCGGTTCTTTAATTCCGCGGTCGCAGGTCAGATTTCCTGGCTATTGCCAACTGCAGTTGCGGCAGTGATAGTGCTTTTTCTGCTTAAAGGGCGGAGACCCATTGTTGTTTTCTATGCCCTCTGGATAGCAACGTATTTCACAGCATTTTCTCTCGTATCTGGAATTCATCAGTTCTATACAAGTTCGCTCTCAATTCCAATTGCTGTTGTTGTGGCTGCGGCAATCTCGATCTCAGCGCATGCAGCACAACATATCTATCTTTACCTTTTGCTTAATGTCTCGGGATTTACCGCAATTTACTTTGCAGCGATGTATGGCGGTTATAAATCGTGGGCACCGTATGTACAAGGTGCTCTGATTTTATGTGTAGTCGCAACTCTGTCACTTCATCTCAAAAAATATGTCAGCTACACCATTCCAGTCGCAGTGGTAATTGGATTGGTATTTACTCCGGCGGTATGGGCAATTGATGCGCGCAATTTCACCAACTCGATCAACCCAGTCGCAGGTTCAACCGATTTTATGGGTGGTGGCGGATTTAGAGCAGGTGG
>CAZMBG010000012.1:0-14253 GCA_964564615.1 uncultured Candidatus Planktophila sp. | reverse complement strand
TGGTTTTGGTGAGCAAGATAATTCGACCCTCATCTCCTATCTCAAAGCTCATCGCGGCGGCGCACGCTATCTATTGGTGACTTTTGGCGCTCAAACTGCAGCCTCGTACATCACTGCAACTGGCGAGAACGTGCTTCCGGTAGGTGGATTTGATGGACAGGATCCAACCCCAACGTTGGCGGAATTTAAAAAACTTGTTCAATCTGGCGAGATTAAATATGTACTAGTGGGCGGCCAGGGCAGACCAGGTGGCTTTGGCGGAGGGCAGAGCGGAAGCGAGATTGAAGGCTGGGTGAGTGAGAACTGCAATCAGGATTCAGGCGCACCAGCGCAGAACCTATATCTCTGTAAAAAGTTACAGGCTAAATGATGGATACTCGTCGGTGACGAGTAGTAAGGCATAACCATTCACTCGATTCCAGAAACGAATTGTTCCCATCACGATTTCAACTGCCCACGATGGATATTTTCCAGTTGACCAGGTTGTAATCCAGGCGGCGATTGTGACAAACGCTGCAGCCACTGCGTAAATTGCACCGACAATATATAGCGGAATTGCTAAGAACCACTTTACGATCGGCATCCAGCGATTGAGTCGAGCGCCACCTTGAACATCGGGGAAGACAATTGCAATCTTTGGGTTACGTTCGATAGTTGGATATTCATCAGTTAAGAACAAAAGGTAGGCGAGAACTCGAGTACTGAGCTCTGATAGCGCGTGATTGAAGTGGAGCGCATAACTTGGATAGATTCCTCTAAAGATGAGCGCTAGGAGAACTGGCGCCACGATAAAGCCGGCAGCCCACGCAGAATCAGACATCTGGGTAAATGAGCAAAGGAAGGCGATCGCTGGCAGCACCAAAATTGGGCGCCAGAAAACGGTCTTCTTATTTCGATTTTCTCGTTGAATGTCGATGATGGTCTCTATTTGATTGCTCATAAGTTAAGTCTATTCTAGATGAGTGAATAAAACGAAGACCGTCTTGGTGACCGGTGCAAGTAGTGGCATTGGGGCAGCCACAGTACGCACCCTTGCCGCAAGCGGTTTTAAAGTTATTGCGACGGCGCGACGTGGCGACCGCTTATCGAAGTTGGCGGCAGAAAACCCGCTAATTCAGCCATTTGTCGCAGACCTCACTGATGCCACCAACGTCGAACTATTGGCCGAATATGCCCGCCAACAAGAAGTCTCGATCGTGATTCATGCTGCTGGCGGCGCATTTGATGCAGCTTCAATTGCAGATTCTGAAATCGAAAGTTGGCTAAAAACCTTTGACGTTAATGTGGTGAGTGGCGTCAGATTAATCAAGGCGCTACTCCCTCATTTAAGAGCGGAAGCTGATGCACATATTGTCTTAGTTACTTCCACCGCCGGCCACACAGCTTATGAAAATGGTGGAAGTTATGTAGCGGCTAAATTTGCGGAACGATCGCTAGCAAATACGTTGCGACTTGAACTCAATGGTTTACCGATTCGAGTGACTGAAATTGCACCGGGAATGGTAAAGACCGATGAATTTGCACTCAACCGTTTTGCCGGCGATAGCGATAAAGCGGCAAAAGTTTATGAAGGCGTGGCTGCGCCATTGACAGCGGAAGATGTGGCCGAATCCATTCGATGGTCAGTGTCGTTGCCAGCGCACTTTAATGTTGACTCAATGGTGATTCGCCCGGTAGCGCAAGCTGCCAACCACAAAGTTCATCGCACAACGCGATAACTTTGCAGCGTTGCATTAGTTGCATACGCGATTCGAACTCCTGCACTTTTGGCGGTAGATAGCCCTTCGACAATCTCTTGGGTAAGAATCTCACCTGGTGCTACAACTGCAACTCCAGGTGGATACGGGGCAATTAAATCTGCTGAGATTCGACCTATTGCATCAGCGGCAGCGACCATTTCGGTCTGGGCAAAGTAGGCCTCGCGCATAGAGATTCCGCGCTGAGGGGCTACCGACCAGCTGAGCGCGGTTGCACTCTCTCGGCGTTGCTGTTGGTGCCGTTTTAAAATAGGTATAAGTACATCAACCAGTCGATCAAAGTCCTCGGCGTTATCTGCAATAGTGGCAAGGAAAACGATGGTGTCGCGATCGGCCATCTCTACTCGTATTTGATGTGCTTGAAGTTCGCGTTCAATTTCAACCCCAGATGCGCCTAATTGTTGGACGCGGAGCACAATTTTAGTTGGATCGAAGCGGCCTTCTGGAAAGTCTGATGGGTAGAGAAAAATCGGTAGTGCAAACTCTCTCTGCACTTGTTCTTTGAAATTTTCTACATTGTGCAGCAGCGTTTCAAGTAGCTGATGGCCGCGAATTTCTAGCAGCGCTCGCACGCCATCGATTGATGCAAGTGGCGCACCTGCCGGCGAAGTTGTGTGGGTAGTTTCAAAACTTTGCTCAAGCCGATCCGCATTGAGTAATTCGGTGCGCGCTAAAAGTAGTGCCGACGCGCTGTAACCCGGTAACGCTTTATGAACACTTGTAATCAGTGCATCGGCTCCTAATTGAAGTGCGTGCCTTGGTAAAGCGGGATGGAAGCCAAAATGTCCGCCCCACGCAGCATCGAGTATCACTGGAACTTGCTTTTGATGCGCTAAAGAGATTAAGGCGGGCAAATCTGAGAGCGTACCGAGATAACCGGGTTCGGTGAGTAAGACTGCGATGGGATTTTCGGAAAGCGCTCGAGAAAGTTCGGTGGAACTAATTCCTATTGGAACGCCAGTAGCGTCATCAATATCCGGTGACATCCAGATTGGTTCTAAGCCAGCTAATACCAATGCGCTAAGTACTGAGCGATGTGCGGTTCGAGAGATTGCAACTTTATCTCCCGGCGCACCTAACGCGAGAATAAGAGCTTGATTGGCGTGGGTAGAACCGCCAGTTGAAAATCGTGCGAAATCTGCTCCCCATAAATTCGCGGCGAGAGATTCCGCTTTCTTCAGGGTCTGGTTGGTTAACTTGATTTCATCGAGGCCTCCGTAGAGCGGAGTATCTGAATCGACGATTGCGCCGAGGGCTGGATCAAGAAGTGAAGCGCGCTGTTTATGCCCTGGAATAGTGAAAGGTGTGCGCTTACTTTCGAAATAGGAAAGGTAGGCATCAAGCAATGGGGCCCTGTCACGAAGGTCACTCTGGATCGTCATGCCCCAAGCCTACTGTCGGGGTGGCGAAGTGATTTGTTGGCTCTAGAATTCACCCATGACCGAAAAGCTCCCACAATCACGCCATTTGGCCACTGATATTCCAGGGCCACTTTCAACTGCTGCTATGCAGCGTCGTAAAGAAGCGGTTTCTGGGGGGCTAGGCACTGCAATTCCGGTGATTGTTGCGCGCGCCAGCGATGCCATCCTCGAAGATATCGACGGTAATCGTATTATCGATTTAGGCTCAGGAATCGGTGTTACCAATGTCGGCAACGCTGCACCTCGAGTCGTCAAAGCTGTGCAAGAGGCAGTTGCTGCATTTACCCATACCAACTTCACCACAGCTCCATACTTTGGATATATCGAAGTTTGTGAAGCGCTCAACCGATTAACTCCAGGAAATTTCAAGAAGAAATCTATTTTGCAGAACTCTGGTGCCGAAGCAGTAGAAAATGCAATCAAAATTGCTCGCCACTACACCAAGCGTCCAGCTGTCGTCGTCTTCGAACATGCTTATCACGGACGCACCAACCTTACGATGGCGCTTACGGCAAAGAATGTTCCATATAAAGAAGGATTTGGACCATTTGCAAATGAGATCTACCGAATGCCAATGCCATATCCATTCCGTTGGGTAGGCGACACTGCGACTATAACTGAAGACGCGCTCAAGATGGTTACCACCAAGATTGAGAAAGAAATTGGCGCGCATAATGTGGCAGCTATTTTGATTGAGCCAATTCAAGGTGAAGGTGGCTTTATCGTTCCGCCTAAAGGCTTCCTTCCTGGTCTTCAGAAATTTGCTACCGACAATAAGATTATTTTTATTGCAGATGAAGTTCAATCAGGATTCGCTCGCACCGGTGATTGGTTTGCCGTTAATGATGAAGGTGTTGAGCCAGACATGATTATTACCGCTAAAGGTATTGCTGGTGGTCTGCCACTTGCGGCGGTAACTGCTCGCGCTGAAATTATGGATTCATCTCACATTGGTGGGCTTGGCGGTACATACGGTGGAAATCCAATTGCATGCGCGGCGGCGCTTGCAGCTATTGAAACCATCGAAGCTGAAAAATTGGTGGAGCGGGCAAAGCAGATTGAAACAATTCTCTTTGATGCTTTGCGGAAAATTGCAGCTAAGCACCCAGAGATCGGTGAAATTCGCGGTCGCGGCGCAATGGTTGCGATTGAATTGGTAAAGGCCGGAAGTAAAGACCCTAACCCAGAATTAATGGCGAAGGTAATTAAGTACTGCCAAAGCAAGGGTGTTCTTATCCTTACTGCAGGAAGCTATGGAAATGTCATCCGCTTCTTGCCTCCACTTGTAATCACCGATGAACTTCTCGCCGATGCTCTTGGAGTCTTGGCAGAAGCTTTCGATTCAGTCGCCTCATAGCAATCACTCACAATCGCTGGGGGTGATTTCACCCCGAAATCTCACCCGTAAAGGGGTGAGATTTCCTAGCCAATTCGCTCATACCTGCGCAATTCTTAGCGGGTGAAGTTCGCCTCGAATACCCTTCGAAATATCACCCTTTCGCGAACATTTGCGCCCATAACCCCGCCTCACTTCTTACTTCGCCGAAACTTGTTTAAGGCAATTGATTGCCCGGCACCAGGAACAACGTTGGTAATTGCACCAAGTGGCTTTGGAAAATCTACTCTGATAGCTGAGTGGGCAGCCGCACAAACAAAAAAAGTATTCTGGTTAACCATCACCGAAAATGATTCGCTTCAAGATCTCTCTTCCCTCTTTATTCAAGCAACTCGAAATGTAATACCTGGATTTGCACCTTGGTTTGAAATTAATTTTCCGATGCGAGCAACGGAAGTTGTTCAACGCTGGGCAAGTGATTTACTTGAACTCAAAGAAGAATTCGTCCTGGTACTGGATTATCTTCGGCAAGACCGAAATTCTGACCTAATTGTTGCAAGTAAATTAATTGCACTCTTTCCCAAGAATCTACATTTTATTGCGATACGCCAGACTCAAGATGCTACATTGCACGCCGCCTGCGCTGCGCGCGGAGAAGTAAGGGTTGTTGGCGAAAATTTGCTTCGGTTTAGTGAAGCTGAAATTAACCAATTAGCAGAAAATTTCAATCTTGATGTAAGAAATCCAGAGATACAGAAAGCGATTTCTGCGGCGCGTGGTTGGCCTACAGCAACATCGATGATTTTGCATCACCTAAGAGCAAATCAAGGTGAATTTAGGGAAAGTAATCTCTTCTCTCCACAAACAAGCTCGCTTCAACCTCTTGTGCGCGCATTAGTAGAGCAGATGTCCCCAAGCGAATATGAAGCTATCCGGCGTCTTTCTGTCGTAGAAGAGTTCGATCATCAACTTGCTGAGTATCTCCTTGAAGATTTATATCGATTTGAGACCATCTCTAATCTAGGTTTAAGTGGTGAAATCATTTCGACAACAAATAGTAAAAATACGCAATTTACATTTTCGCCGTTGATGCGTCGGTACCTCTTGGATGAATTACGAAGTGATAGTGCGCTACTCAGGAAGCTGAACAATCGGTTATCTCAATATTTTGAAAATTTAGGACGCCATGACTTGGCGATGGATTTTGCTTTTCGGGCCGGTAATCAGGAAGTTATACATCGGCTCTTCAGGGATTCAGCTAGATTGAAATTGGCGCAAGGTAAGGGTGATGATCTCATTCGGTACTCGGAATATGCGGCGCAAAGTCCTGAGGACGGAGCATTTAAAAAACAGACCTTGATGGTTTCGGGATATCTTGCAAATCTAGATTTTTCATCAGCCCAAGCTGAACTTGATAAATTAAATCTGATTGCCGGTAAAGCCGTAAATCCAGAATTTTTCCAGCAATTTGCAGCAGCCGCACAATGCTTTCTTAACTTGAGTAGTGCAAAGTTTGAGGCTTTTGATCTCTCGGCAACTGCCGCACTAGAGAGCGTTGATGGGCTGAATATCAGTGTGGATGAGCGGTTAATGGTCTATCGGATGATGGCCTCCCGCCACATAATTTTTCAAGAAGTTGAAGTTATTCAAGAAATTTATAGCAAAGCCTCATCAGAGGCTAGTGAATCTCTCAATGACACTACTCACGCTTATCTCAGCGCTATAAAAGCAATGGCCTTGCTTCAGATGGGGGAGTTTAGGCAAGCCTTCGAGGCCGCTACTGTGACGCTGAGTCAATTTCAAAGGATTGGCATAGTTGGCCTGCTAGGGCCGCTTGATATGTATTACGTAATAGCACGCTGCCATGTTGAATTTTCTAATCGCGAGGAAGCATGGGAGGCGATGAAGAAAGTTTCATCGCTGGCAAAAAGTTGGAGTCAATGGCATTACCACTTTGTTGCTGAAGGTTTTTTTGCGCGCGAACTTGCAACTGCAAAGAATTTTGATCGAGCAGTCGAACTTATTCATCAACTTAGACAATATGCAGCTTCACTCTTCTTTCCTCATGAGCTGGAACGAGTAATTGATTTAGCGGATCTCTTTATTCAATATGAAAGAAAAGATTGGACTCGAGTCAACGATCTACTTAAACGCGCATATCAAAACCGAATGACTGAACGAATTTCAATTGCTGCCCAAAGCGAGTCGGGTAATAAGCCGCCACGCGAACTTCCCGAAAATTTCCCTACATTCACTGCGATAGACCGTATCTATAAACACCTCAATGATGCAGAAATGTCGCTTGGTAAAGAGTCCGAGGCGATAGAACATATGAAGTTGGCTCTCGCTGAAGGTGCTCGGGTTGGCGTGAAGGAGTGGTTTCTTCGCCAAGGCCCCGGCCTGGGAAACTTAATTATCAAGATTGCAAACAGTAATCCGACTGTTTATAACGAGGATTTGGCGCGAGCTATGGCAGAGCGAATCAAGGAGAGAGAAATGAGTAAAGCCGAGAGCGGGCAGGCGTTGACCAAGCGCGAATTGGAAATTCTTCGTCAGTTGACGACTGGCCGGACCCTGACTGTCATAGCTAGCGAACTCCATATCTCGCAGAACACAATGAAGACCCATTTAAAGAATCTCTATCGAAAGTTAAGCGCGCTGGATCGAGATGATGCGGTCGCTAAAGCAAAGGCGCTCTTTCTTATCTAGTTGCTCTGCAATACTGCGGCTATGGAGATGAACGAACCCGGAGATATTCAGGACGAACTCGACCTCACCATCTATCAAGACGCCCAAGAATTGGTAGAGGTCGTCGTGGAGGAAATCTTCACCGCGATTGATTTTGCACTACTTGAGAAAGGTCGCTTTGATTTGGTGCTGACCGGCGGCACGCTGGGAAGCCAAATCTCAGAAGCTCTCTGCCAGAACTTTAATCAGAACCTAGATTCATATGCAGGATTGCATATTTGGTGGAGCGATGAACGTTTTGTTGATAGCGAAAGCACTGAACGTAATGCCGCGCCGCTGCATAGAAAAGTTCATAACCCAAATATTGTTATACACGAAGCTTTGGCACCAAATACGCCTGCAGCAATAGAAGATGCAGTGAAAGATTACGAATCACAATTAGCCGGCATAGAGATTGATTTGAATATTTTAGGCGTTGGCCCTGATGGACACGTAGCTTCGCTATTTCCAGGCATCGCAGATCTAGATGACACTCGAACGATCTTTGCCATCACCGATTCACCAAAGCCGCCTTCAGCGCGAATCTCCTTCACTATGACTTTTATCAATCAAGCTCGTGAAGTGTGGCTGGTTGCAACTGGCAATTCGAAGGCTGATGCGGTTGCATCGATTATTGAGGGGGAGACGTCAATCCCGGCTAGCTATGTCGCAGGTCGCGAGCGCACCCGGTTGATTGTCGATCAATCCGCATTTATGGGCTAGCGTGGCGATGGCTTAGACTAGGCAGGTCTCAGCGGAGAGACTTCACGCTCTAAACAGTGAAAAGGTAGAGATGAGCACAACTAATTTTGGAATGGTCGGTCTTGGCCGCATGGGGGCAAATATTGTTCGCCGCCTGGCTCGCCACAACATCACATCTGCAGTCTTTGATGTCTCTCCAGACTCGGTTGCTGCACTTGCGGCAGAGGGCGCACTCGGAACTTCCTCGCTGGCAGATCTTGCTCAGACTCTTTCTGCACCCCGCACCGTATGGGTAATGGTTCCAGCTCAAGTCACTGATTCAACTATTGCCGATCTTGCCGCAGTACTCGAGCCAGGTGACACCATCATTGATGGTGGAAATAGCTACTATAAAAATGATCTCGCTAATGCAGCTGCGCTGAAGGCTAAGGGAATTAACTTTGTTGATGTCGGAACATCGGGTGGCGTCTACGGTCTAGAGCGTGGCTACTCATTAATGATTGGTGGCGATGCTGCGGTGGTTGCTTCGCTCGACCCCATCTTTAAAGCGCTTGCACCAGGAGTAGATGCAGCGGAACGAACCCCAGGGCGCACCGGTGAACCGGCGCAAGCTGAATATGGCTACCTTCACTGCGGTCCAACTGGCAGTGGCCACTTTGTAAAGATGATTCACAATGGAATTGAATACGGAATGATGGCGGCCTTTGCTGAAGGTTTGGCAATTTTCGAAGCAGCTGATGAGATGAACCCAGCCTATAACCTCGATATTCCAGCCATCACTGAAGTCTGGCGTCGAGGATCTGTTGTCGCTTCGTGGCTACTCGATCTCACAGCTCAAGCGCTCAACGAATCATCGGAACTCACCGAGTACTCAACTCAGGTCAGCGATAGCGGCGAAGGTCGCTGGACCGTTCAAGCTGCAATTGAAGCTGGCATTCCAGCCCACGTCTTGAGCGCATCGCTCTACTCTCGATTTGCATCACGCAATAACGATGAGTTTGCCAACCGCGTCTTAAGTGCAATGCGATATAAATTTGGCGGCCATAACGAAAAGCCAAAGGCGTAAGGTGCGATGAAAGCTGATGCACTGGTCCTCTTTGGGGCCACGGGCGATCTTGCCAAAAAGAAGCTCTTCCCAGCGCTCTACGACCTGGAAGAGCTTGGCCAACTCGACGTCCCAGTTGTTGGAGTTGCATCTTCGAAATGGAGCCAAGACGTCTTTCGCGACAACGTTGAAAAGGCGATTCGCGCGCGAAAGCCTGGAGTCGATGAAGAGATTCTCGCCAAAATTCGCGATGAAGTGAAGTTAATTGTCGGCGATTACGAAGATAAATCCACTTTTGAAGCGCTCGCTGAAGCTATAAAAGGTTACAAATTACCAGTTATCTATCTCGCGATTGCACCTGAATATTTCGCCAAAATAACGGAGGCCTTAGCCGAAGTTGGAATTACTAAGCGCGCTCGAGTAGTTGTAGAAAAACCATTTGGGCGAGATCTCGAATCTGCAAAAGCGCTAGATGCAGAATTAAAGAAGTTGCTTCCAGAAGAGCAGATTTACCGAATCGACCATTATCTCGGCAAAGAATCGGTAGAAGATCTCTTGGTATTTCGATTTGCTAATACTCTCTTTGAACCAGTCTGGAACCGCAATTACATTCAGAGTATTCAAATCACAATGGCAGAAGAGTTCGGGATCGATGGCCGCGGCAAGTTCTACGATGGCGTCGGCGCAACTCGCGATGTACTGCAGAACCATTTGCTTCAGGTATTGACCATGTTGACTATGGAGCCACCCATCAATATGGATTCAGAGGCGATGCAGAATGAGAAGATCAAAGTTCTTTCTGCAATTCGAGATATCAAGAAGAACGATGTTATTCGCGGCCAATTTATAGGTTACCTCGATGAAGAAGGCGTGGCCGAAAACTCGGACACAGAGACTTTCGTCGCCATGAAGCTATTTATCGATAACTGGCGCTGGGCTGGAGTTCCAATTTATTTGCGCACTGGTAAGAAGATGCCAGAGACAGTCTTGGAAGTCATCGTTGAATTTAAGCAACCGCCACGTGCGCTCTTTGGAAAGGCTGAATCAAATCAAGTGAGATTCCGACTTGGCCAAAATGATGGCGTCGATATTTCGCTACAGGCAAAGAAGCCAGGAACTAAGTTGGTATCAGAGACTGTCGATCTCTCAGTCGAGTTCTTTACCGAGTTCGGTGACCGCCAAGGTCCATATGAACGACTTCTGCGGGCAGCAATGCTCGGAGATCACTTCCGGTTTACTCGCATCGATGCCGTTCTGCATTCGTGGGCGATCTTGGATGAATTATTAGCTAATCCGAATCCGGTTCATCAATACGTTGAAGGTACGTGGGGGCCAGAGGCGGCAGATGATTTAGTTCCAGGCGGTTGGAGCCCAGTAGGCTCCGAAGCTGACGATATTAAGTTAAGCCACCATTAAAACCCGCGCATTAATCGCGATGTTGGCCAGAGCGATGGAGATATCGGGCTAAAAAGTCTTCTTTAAATTCAGCAAATGTGCCAGCTAATAGGTGGGCTCGCATCTGATCGACTAAGCGGACGATAAAGCGCTCATTATGGATAGTTGCAAGGGTTGCAGCCACCATCTCTTTGCCGCGGAATAGATGGCAGAGATAAGCGCGAGTGTAGTTCTGGCAGGTGTAGCAGTCGCAGGTGTCATCAATTGGATTGAAATCACGTACATATGGTGCGTTAGAGATATTGACCCGGCCATCTCGCATATAGACCGCGCTGGTGCGAGCGATTCGTGAAGCCAATACGCAGTCGAAGGTATCGACGCCATTTTCAACTCCGACAAAGAGATCTTCCGGAGCGCCGATACCCAATAAGTGCTTAGGCTTTTCTTGGGGTAAGGTCGAGTTGACCCAACCAACGATGGTGCCGAGTGATGCCTTATCGAGGGCACCACCTATTCCAAAACCATCGAAAGCTCGACCGGATGATTGCATCGTTCCTAAATCGGCGGCGGCAGCTTTCCGCAAATCTTCGTATTGAGCCCCTTGAATCACGCCAAAGAGCGCTTGATATGGCTTGGTAGCCCGCTCGAGGGTGAGGCGTTGGTGCTCATCGAGACATCGGATAGCCCAGTCGTGGGTGCGACGGATGGCAAGTTCTTGATATTTACGAGTGTTGTGCAAAGTAGTGCATTCATCGAAGGCGAACATAATGTCGGCTCCGATCTTGTGCTGAATCTGCATCGAAATTTCGGCGCTAAAGCGATGCATCGAACCATCAATGTGAGATTTAAAGGTGACACCATCGTCATCGACATGTGCAAGCCGATCTTTATTGCCGGCAATAACTTGGTCGCTGCGAAAGGTCTGGGCATCCATTGCTAAAACCTTCTTAAAGCCAACGCCGAGCGAGAGCACTTGGAAACCACCGCTATCGGTAAAGGTGGGCTTGCTCCAATTCATAAATTTTCCGAGACCACCGGCCTCATCGAGCACATCAGGTCCGGGTTGGAGATAGAGGTGATAAGCGTTAGAGAGCAGTGCCTGCGCGCCGAGATCATTCATCGACTCCGGAAGAACTGATTTCACTGTGGCCTTGGTTCCAACTGGGATAAAGGCGGGAGTTTGGATTTCTCCATGCGGGGTAGAGATTGTGCCTACACGAGCCAGCCCTTTTTCGGGAGCGTGCTTAATTGTGTAGGAGAATGACATGGCGCAATTCTCTCAGATACGAGATATTGCAACTACCAAATACGAACGCGCTCGCTTGGCGCCAGCCACATGGCATCGCTTTCGGTGACGCCAAATGCTGGATAGAACTCATCTATATTGCGCAGAATTTGATTGCAGCGAAATTCATTTGGCGAATGTGGATCGGTAGCGATGCGGCGACGGGTCTCTTCTGGTCGATTCTTCCCGCGCGCCCACTGTGCCCAAGCGAGGAAGAAACGTTGGTCACCAGTCAAGCCATCAATGACCGGCGCACTCGCTCCACCCAAAGCGATCTGATATGCCTGGTAGGCGATACCAATTCCACCAAGGTCTCCAATATTTTCACCAATGGTAAAAGAGCCATTTACGAAGGTATCTGGGGTCGACTCTGGTGCCAGCGCGTCATATTGCGCAATTAATTTCTTGGTGCGATTCTTAAATGATTCCCGATCGACATCGCTCCACCAATTGACCATATTTCCATCACCATCAAATTGCGAGCCTTGGTCATCAAAGCCGTGGCCGATTTCATGGCCGATTACGGTGCCGATGGAACCGTAATTGGCAGCCATATCAACGCTTGGATCAAAGACGGGTGGTTGCAAGATCGCAGCCGGAAAGACAATTTCATTAGCGAGTGGGCTGTAATACGCATTCACAGTCTGCGGAGTCATATGCCATTCATCGCGGTCGACCGGCTTATTGAGCTTTGCCAATTCAAAATCGTGCTGGAAAGCTGCGATGCGCTGAATGTTGCCCGGCAGATCGGTAGCAGAGATTTCTAGGGTTGAGTAATCACGCCACTTATCTGGATAGCCAATCTTGGGGCGGAACTTCGCCAATTTTTCCAGCGCCTTGGCCCGAGTCTCATCGGTCATCCATTCGAGATTGGTGATGGAGCTGCGATAGGCAGCGATGAGATTATTGACGAGTTCGAGCATTAAAGCCTTGGAAGATGCTGGAAAGTGCTTTTCTACATAGATCTTTCCGATTGCTTCACCGAGCGAACCTTCCACTAGCGAGACGGCGCGCTTCCAGCGTTCGCGTACTTCGGGAGCGCCGGTGAGTGTGGTTCCGAAGAAGGAGAAAGATTCCGCAACTAAATCATCGGTCAAATATGAGGCGCTCGCCGAGATAATCTGCCACTTTAACCAGCCGAGCCAGAGTTCACGTTGAGAGTCAAAGGTGCTCAGCATCTGCGATAGCGCTTCAAAGAATGAAGGTTGGCAGACAATAACTTGATCTAACCCGTTATGAGGCAGATTGATTGTGGCGCCCCAACTCTGCCAGCGACAATCTGCGAACTTTGATTCGAGGTCGCTCTGCGCCATCTTGTTATAGATTGCAGAGATATCGCGACACTTCACAACATCCCAGTGGTGAGCTGCAATCTCACTCTCGAGCGCCAGGATGTCGGCGCCGGTAAATCCGGAAATTTGAGTTAACGCAGCCATAGCATCTACGTGCGCGATAAAAGCGGTGCGAATATGGGCATGTTGTTCTTCGCGATAGTAAGCCTCATCTGGCAGCGAGATTCCGCCTTGTCCAACCCAGAGAATATTTCGAGTGGAATCTCCAGCATCAGGCATGATGGCGCTGCCCCAAAGGCTGGCAAGACCTCTCTTCTCTAACTGTGCTACCAGCACAATAAAATCTTCGAGCGACTTCACCTGATCCACTAAAGCTACATCGGCAAGCAAACCGGTAATTCCGCGAGCTGCAATGGCATCGGTATCCATAAATGATTTGTACAAATCGCCAATCTTCTGGGACTCACCACTGCCTGAGGCGCTCTCGATAATTTCGCGGACCTGAACCTCGGCTTGGTCACGGAGTTCACGCATCAAGCCATCGCTGGCTCGGTCGGCTGGAATCTCATACTCAGCGAGCCACTTGCCATTCTGAAATTTAAAGATGTCATCCTGCGGACGGATGGTGGCATCTTGGTGCTCAGTGATAATTCCAGATTTCATTGGTCAGATATTCCTTTACCCTCTTATCGAGGTAGTTGAACTTTCAACTTCTCGCGTAGTATTAGCCTATGGCTGCAAACGCTACCTCACCTAAGTGGTTGACTCCTGCCGAAGAGAAGGCTTGGCGGAGGTTTATCGTCGCCAGTCGCCGCCTCTTTGAAGGGCTCGATGATGATTTGGCAGCGCACGGACTTTCGCTCTCAGATTATGAAGTGCTGGTCCATCTCAGCGAAGCCCCTAATCGCACCATGCGGATGTCTGAGCTGGCTGAAGTCAGTTTGATCTCACGATCTCGCCTCTCCCATCGAATTAAGGTCATGGAGAAAGCCGGATGGGTCAAGCGCGAATCATGCCCATCTGATAAGAGAGGGTCGCATGCCGTCATGACGGGCAAAGGGTGGAAGGCGATTGTGCTGGCTGCGCCCGATCACATTGCTGGAGTGCGCGCTCGCTTTGTCGATCTACTCGATAAAGAAGATCAGCGGAATTTAGCCGACATTTTTGAACGAGTGACGGAGCGAATTAAAAGTATCGATCAAAAATAACCGAAGACGGTAATCGCAATAAAAAATTGCAATAAAAAACCCCGCAACTTTCGTTGCGGGGTTTTTTACAAGTAAAGAATTACTT
>CAZMBG010000011.1:7881-18609 GCA_964564615.1 uncultured Candidatus Planktophila sp. | reverse complement strand
ATCCCCATCACGGCGCAGCACTAATCGAGGCAATCGAGAAGCGCGTGATCAAAGGTGAAGAGAAGACCTACTTAGTTTTGAAAGTTGCACAAGGTGACCTCACCGTCCGTGTGCCGGCAGAGAATGTCGACCTCGTCGGCGTCCGCGATGTTGTTGATTCAGCTGGGCTCGATCGCGTCTTTAACGTGCTTCGTCAGCCATATACCGAAGAGCCAACCAACTGGTCACGCCGCTACAAGGCCAATCTCGAAAAGCTCGCTTCAGGAGATGTTATTAAAGTTGCTGAAGTTGTGCGCGATCTCTATCGTCGCGATCTCGACCGTGGTCTCTCAGCGGGCGAGAAGCGCATGTTGGCTAAGGCAAAGCAGATTTTGGTCTCTGAACTCGCCCTTGCCGAACGCACTGATGAAGTAAAAGCCGCAACACTTCTTGACGAAGTTCTCGCTTCATAAATTTCTTAGGTCGTTTCCATGATCGCCGCAATCATCGCTGCTGCCGGCAGCGGTGAACGTTTCGGCGCATCCATTCCTAAAGCCCTCATTCAATTAGGCGATAAGACGCTCATAGCTCATGCGGTTGCAGCGCTCGCTCCAGTTGTCGATCAGATTGTCGTCACCGCACCTGCTGGTTTTGAAACCCAATTCCGCGACATTCTTGGCGAAGGAATCACTGTCGTCACAGGTGGTTCAACCCGTTCGCAATCAGTCTCGCTTGCTTTGGCTGCCATCAATCCAGAGACAGATTATGTCTTGGTGCATGATGCCGCGAGAGCGTTGGCAAGTACCGAATTAGCATCACGAGTTATTAGCGACCTCGTGAATGGAAATGAAGTCGCCGTAATCCCTGGCGTATTTGAAGCCGATACCGTGAAGGTAGTTGATGCATCTGGGTATGTCACTACAACACCAGATCGCGCCAGTTTACGAAAAATTCAGACCCCGCAAGGATTTTCATACTCAGTTTTACAAAAAGCACATATGCAGGAGCTGGATGCAACTGATGATGCAGTGCTCGTTGCCAATCTTGGGTACAAAGTTCATCTTATTGATGGTGAATGGCGCGCTTTAAAGATTACAACTCCATCCGATCTCGCCCAAGCGATGACATTTATAGGCGATGCCCAAACATTTCGCACTGGCGTCGGAGTTGATTCGCATGCATTTGCCGAAGGGCGCCAATTGTGGCTGGCCGGTCTTCATTGGCCAGATGAAATTGGGGTTGAAGGACACTCAGATGGCGATGTCGCAGCTCACGCACTGTGTGATGCGCTCTTTGCTGCAACTGGAACCGGCGATCTCGGCAGTAATTTTGGAACTTCACGACCTGAATATGCTGGCGCATCAGGAGTCACGCTATTGCGAGAGACTCTCAATATCATCACCCAAGCAGGTTTTTCAATCGCAAATGTCACTGTGCAAATCATTGGCAATCGCCCGCGCATAGGTGCGCGTAGAGCAGAGGCAATCGCAGTCTTATCGCAAGCGCTAGGCGGCGCTCCAGTATCAATTCTTGCAACTACGACAGATGGGCTTGGACTTACTGGTGAAGGTAGAGGCATCGCAGCAATCGCATCTGCGCTAGTAACTCGTTAACGCACGATAGAATTGCCCAATGAGTTCGCTGCATTTATACGATACACAGACGCGAACCACCTCACCTTTTACCCCCATCAAAGCTGGCGAAGTCGGAATCTATCTCTGTGGCGCAACTGTGCAAGCGCCTCCACATATCGGACACGTTCGCTCTGGCGTGAACTTCGATATTTTGCGTCGTTGGCTGACGCATAGTGGATACACGGTCACATTTATCCGTAACGTCACTGATATCGATGACAAAATTTTGCAAAAAGCTGTCCAAGAGAATATGCCATGGTGGGCGCTTGCGATGAAGTATGAACGCGCATTTGCCGATGCATATGCAGCTCTTAATGTATTGCCACCCACATACGAACCACGTGCAACTGGGCATATCACTCAGATGATTGAGTTGATGCAATTATTAATTGATCGCGGCATGGCATATGCACCAGGTAATGGCGATGTCTATCTAGAGGTTCGCACTTTATCCGAGTACCTCACCCTCTCTCGCCAAAACCTCGATGATTTATTGCCTGCTGCTGATGCCGATGAAAAATTTAAACGCGATGTTCGCGACTTTGCACTATGGAAAGGTTCCAAACCAGGCGAGCCGGCGTGGCCAACTCCGTGGGGTCCGGGACGACCTGGTTGGCACCTCGAGTGCTCTGCCATGGCACATACATATTTAGGTGAAGAATTTGATATTCACGGTGGCGGACTCGATCTCATCTTCCCTCATCACGAAAATGAAATCGCACAATCGCAAGCTGCAGGCTATGGATTTGCTCATCGCTGGATGCACAATGCGTGGGTAACTTCGTCCGGCGAGAAGATGTCGAAATCTTTAGGTAATTCATTACAAGTTCACGAACTCCTCAAAAGTGTTCGTGGAATTGAACTTCGCTGGTATCTCGGAAGCGCGCACTACCGTTCAATGCTGGAGTTTTCTCATGAAGCCCTCGCTGAATCTGCTACCGCATTCCGTCGAATTGAATCTTTCCTCAACCGTGCAACCGAAATTCTCGGGGCTGCACCAACACCATCGCTCAGCACTGCCTTTGTCGATGCTATGAATGATGATCTAGCAGTACCAGCGGCGCTCGCCTCAATTTCCGAGAATTTACGCTTAGGAAACACTGCAATAACTGCTGGTGATAATGCGGCTATAGCTCTCAACGCCAATGAAATTCGTGGTGCGCTCTCTATTCTGGGATGCGATCCCTTCGATAGCGCATTTACCGCAGCAAGTTCTGCACATTCCTATGAAAGCGCTCTTGACGGTGTAATTAGATTGGCGCTTGATCAACGTGAAGCGGCACGCGCCCGGAAAGATTTTGCCGCATCTGATGCTATTCGCGACGGGCTTGCTGCACTTGGAATTGTTATTGAAGATACTGCCAGCGGTCCGCGTTGGTCTCTGGAAAGCGGTAAGTAAATGGCTGGAAATTCTCAACGTCGTGGTGCAGTTGCTAAATCTAAAAAAGGTGCGACTGTAGGTTCAGGCGGCAATCGCAAGCGTCGTTTGGAAGGTAAAGGACCAACTCCGAAGGCGGAAGACCGTCCATATCACGCAAAGGCGAAGGCGAAGAAACGGGCAGAGACCGTTGCGGCAAAGAAGCCAGGCGCACCAAAACTTTCTAAATCAGAGATGCCGAAAGGCGAGATTGTCTCTGGCCGCAATGCTGTATTGGAAGCGCTTCGGGAGAACGTACCTGCAACAGAAGTATTAGTAGCGCGTGGAATTGATATTGATGATCGCGTTCACGAAGCGCTTCAGTTAGCACTTCACCATGGTTTACCAATCCGCGAAATTCATCGCGCCCAAATTGAAAATATATCGGCCAATAGCCAAGGAATAATCTTGGCGATTAAGCCATATCAATACTCATCTTTCAAAGAGATTACAGATCGCGCAACAAAGCCACTCTTATTAGTCGCGCTCGATGGTGTGACTGACCCACGCAATCTTGGTGCAGTAGTTCGTTCGGCTGCGGCATTTGGAGCATCGGGAGTTCTCATTCCAGAGCGGCGCGCGGTAGCAATGACAGCTGCTGCCTGGAAAACCTCCGCAGGTGCAGCGGCGCGTCTACCAATCGCACAAGTTACCAATTTGGCGCGAGCCATTGATGATGCGAAAAAACTCGGATGCTTTGTGATTGGCCTCGATGGTGAGTCCGACGAAGTACTCAATCAAATGAAAGTAGCCACCGATAATTTAATGATTGTGGTTGGATCCGAAGGTAAAGGTTTGGCGCGACTTACCCGTGAAAAATGCGATCTCATTGTCTCTATCCCAATTTCATCTGCCACCGAGTCTCTCAACGCCTCTGTTGCAACATCAATTGCCCTCTATTGGGTAGATGAGCAACGTCGCGCCGCAAAGTAAAGGTTTTCCAATGGCTATCAATCGCTTTATCGTTTGTGGTGATTCATATAGCGAAGGAATGTGCGATGAAATTATCGATAACCAATATCGAGGTTGGGCCGATCGGGTTGCAGATGAACTCGCTCTCCACAGCGACAACTTCACCTATGTAAATTTGGCGATTCGCGGCAAAACAATTAGCCAAGTGGTCACTGATCAACTTCCACGTGCGATTGAACTTGTAACCGGACCTGATACTTTAATTTCATTCCACGCCGGTGCCAATGATGCAATTCGCCCCGGATATAACCCGGAGTGGACAAAAAAGACTTACCAAGATGCAGTCCGCAAGGCAGCTGCAACCGGCGCGCGCATCTTGCTCTTTACCGTTTTGGAAGATACTGGCAATTCAGGAAAGAGCGCACAAATTTGGAAAGCTCGTTTTCACGACTTTAACCAAGCGGTATGGGAAGTTGGCCAAGAGGTTGGAGCAACTGTCTCCGATGCAAATGGTCTAGATTTCTTTAAGGATAATCGCTTCCTAGCTTTCGATCGACTCCATCTCAACGAAGAAGGACATTGGCGAGTATCACAAGGTGTATTAGAAGTTCTCGGTTTTCCTTATGATGCTTCTTGGCGAACTCCATTGCCGCCTGCGCCAAAAATTTCCTGGTTCCGCAAACGCATCGCTGGGTTTAAATGGTTTATCGGATTTGGTCTGCCATGGATATGGCGACGGATTAGGGGCGTCTCATCTGGAGATGGACGCGACCCTAAATACCCAGCACCTATTAGCTGGCCAATCAGCAAATAATTAAATTGCTCGAACGGTCCAGGTAAAGGAGTAAGTTCCGGCGCCGATAATGTATTTGGCAATCGTGTCTGGCCCGCATGAGGCAGTACCTACGCCGCGATGTGCAGCATCGATATGAACAACGGCATTACCAGAAGGCTTTACCTCGACATTATGTGTGGCATCTGCAAGATCGGTTGCCCGATGTGGTGTGACCGAAACTTGGCGCGGTTTATCGAGATCAATTCGAATTCCCTTGCCATCGTTACCAGTTAATTCAAACCAACGCACCCCTGCGTGGCCACCATTTTCTTGCGGGCGGACGTAAGGAATATATTGCCCCGCAACTGTTGATACCCAACGATGGATACGTCCAATTTTGCGATCCGGGTAAGACTCGTGTGGTCCTGAACCGAAATATGTCAATGAATCCAAGGCGCCAGCGATTTCAAAATTAATTCCAACGCGAGCTAAATCTTCCATCTGCTTTGGAATCACAATTGTTTCCTTGACTTGGAAACCATCTGCTACCGGAGTAACGACTTGGGTTTGTTTCACATTGATTCCCGTACTGGTTTGCCAGATGCTAACAATCTTTCGTGACTTTGCACTTTCTGTGATGGTGCAATCGGTGCGATTGAGTTCGCGAACCCCATAACGCTCCCATTTAGTTGCGATATGGCCGATGCGATCGTTATCGGTCGGTGCTCTCCATAGCGACAGCTCTGGCGCAAATTCAGCGAATGGAATCTGAATTTCACCCGCATCATTGACGGAAGTTTCAAAGAGTGGGCTGCTCTTGGCGATCGCTATTGTCTCAGCGCGAGATGGCAGCGGGCATTGTGCCCAACCAATTTCTGCTGACGGCAATGACCAAGCGGTGCTGCTCTTGCGAAGTACGGTGAAGGTAATGAAGCGCTCGCCCTTACCATCAGCCTTTGCCAGCAACTTCGACTTCACGGTGAACTTGGCGCTCTTGCGCGGTCCAACGTTAGCTACTTTGACGATACCAGCCTCTGAATTAATGCCGTCGCGAGTAATTGACCAGATAATTTCAAAGTCGCTGGTGTCAGTGAAGAATTGCTTGTTAAATAAGGAGAATTGGCCAAGTGAGGCCTTTACTGCCTTAATTTCAACTGGCGCTGCAATTGCTTTGAATTCGTGCATGGCTGGTTTGGCGGTGCGATCAGGGAAGACCATGCCATCGCAGCAGAAATTGCCATCATGCTTTGTCTCTCCATAATCACCGCCATAGGCAGATCGAATAGTGCCATCGGCTAACTTTTGATCAGGTCCGTGATCCCAGAATTCCCAGATAAATCCACCTTGTAATCCATTTAAGGAGTGAATTGCTTCCCAGTACTCTGCAAGCGTTCCATTGGAATTTCCCATTGCATGCGAGTACTCACACATAATGAGTGGGCGATCTTGTTTTCCGGATTTTGCGTAAGAAATAATCGCGTTAATTGATGGATACATAGGGCAGATGACATCTGTTAATGAATGGCCACCTGTCCAATCGCCACGGATAGCACCTTCATAGTGGAGCGGGCGTGATGGATCTTTCTTGCGAGCCCACGCAGCAGCAGCTTCGTGATTGAGCCCTTTGCCAGATTCGTTGCCGAGCGACCATAAGACAACCGCTGGATGATGCATATCGCGTTCGACCATTCGGCCAACGCGTTCTACAAAGGCGCCGAGATAGCGTGGATCATTACAGATTGAATCGTAGAAAGCATGTGACTCAATATTGGCTTCGCCGACTACGTAGAAACCTAACTCATCGCAGAGATCGAGGAAAGCGGCATCGTTAGGGTAGTGAGATGTACGAACGGCGTTGAAATTCCAGCGCTTAAGTTCGAGTAAATCTTGGCGCATATCTTCTCGTGTAAGTGCGCGGCCAGTGTGGCGATTGAAATCATGGCGATTGACACCGTAGAAAATAACCGGTGCGCCATTTACTAATAATTCCCGCCCTTTAATAGTGACGCTTCTAAAGCCAATCCGTTGGTTAGAGATTTGAACAACGTTGCCAGCCGGATCGAGTAATTCGAAGTGAAGTGTGTATAAAACAGGGTTTTCCGCCGACCACGGAGCAACCTTTGGGATACTCGTTTCAAAGAGGATTCGACCTGGCGTTGGTGGCTCAACTTGAGCCATAGCATCGGTAACTGATGCTGGATATTTACCATCCCAGTGCTCGCCGACGAAGAAATCTCGACTTGCGTGGCGAAGTGACTCTGGCATCTCTGTCCAAATTGGCGGGGTGAACTTCACCAAGGTTTCTGACATTGAAGCCGACTTAACTTTGGGGAGTTCTTCAACAGTTGCACGTAAGGTGTAACCATCGATTGCTTTATTATTAACAGAGGCGATAAACGCTTCAACTTTAAGCGTTCCAGTTGAGTTGTCAGTTTTTAGTCCTGCAGTTGTGTATACGCGTTCGATATAAACGTCACTGGTGGCATAAAGCTTTACCGAGCGAGTAATTCCACCGTGCCACCATTGATCTTGATCTTCTACATAGACTGCATCGGACCACTTGGAGACAACAATGCGAATAGTGTTCTTTCCACCTTTAAGGAACTGGGTAATATCAAATTCGGCGGCAAGTCGTGAGTCCTTAGTGAGTCCAACTTCCTCACCGTTAATTGAGATAAGAGCTACTGACTCGTAGCCGCCTAGATGGAGAACGATTCGCTTGTTTGCCCAAGAGTTAGGAATTTCAAAATCACGTTCATAGACTCCAGTTGGATTTTCTTCTGGCACAAAAGGCGGCTGAAGATCAAATGGCATCTGGACATTTGTATAGATGGGCTTATCCCATGACTCTTCTTGCATAGTCCATAGTCCGGGTACTGGAATTGATGACCAACGGCGAGTGATTGAATCGGTAGGTTTGCGCAACAACTGAAAACGCCAAGTGCCATCGAGTGAGAGCTTCTCGTAATGCTCGATATTGAGCATTGGCAAACGATTAATAGCGGTAGTTTCAGGACTCATCCAGTAGTTGGTTAACATGTAGTAATCCTCTCATTAGCGACCGCTTAATTACAGGTGAGATTTGAAAAATCACACTTATTTGTGCGTAAAAATCGGCGATTTTAAGAATTGAACCGCTAATGACATAATTGCGCAGCTGTTTCAGCACGCCTCCCTAGCTCAGTGGTAGAGCATCCGCCTTGTAAGCGGAAGGTCGTCAGTTCAATCCTGACGGGGGGCTCCATTTATTTCTATCGCAAATCTACTTCCAGTGATTTACTAAGGCTATGCCCATTGCATTCATTACTGGCGGATCACGTGGTTTGGGTTATGCAACCGCTAGCACACTGAAAAATCAGGGCTTTGAGTTGGTTTTATTTTCAAAAGATGCAGAGCGACTGGCGGTTGCCGCACATCAACTTGCAGCTTCATATGAAGTTGTAGATTGCGAAGATATTGCATCCACTCGGAGAATTTTTGAAGCAGCGATTGAGCGCTACGGTGTTCCAGATATATTGATAATCTCACACGGCGTGATGTCAGAACGCACTGCCAAAACGCTTCGAACTACTGATGCCGAATGGGCCAGAGTTCTCAATATCAATCTCAATTCCGTCTTTACAATTGTCAATTCCATAGGTTCAAAGATGAGCGAAAATCGCGCCGGACGAATAATTATTTACTCTGCTTGTCTTGGAAGAATGTCTGGTCCTGGCAATGCCGGCGGTTTAGCTCCATATCGAATTTCTAAAGCTGGCGTAAATGCGTTAGTGAGAAATCTAGCCCACGAAACTGGACACGGTTCACGCGGAGTATGGGTCGATGCGATTTGCCCTAACCATTCGCGCACCGATATGGGTGGCCCCGATGCGCCGCGATCTGCTGAAGAGGGAGCTGCCACCGCTGTGTGGTTAGCAACGCGAGAGGTGACTCCAGGTCATACTCAGACAGGTCTGCTCTGGGAAGATAATGAGGTTGTTCCTTGGTGAAGAAATCCAAGCTCATCCTGGTTACTGGCGCAACCGGTTATGTTGGTGGTCGCTTAGTTAGAACTCTACTCGAACAAGGTCATCAAGTGCGGGTTTTTGTGCGCGATAGTAAGAAATTAGCAAAGTACTCGTGGGCTCAAGCCGTCGATATTGCGGTGGGAGATGCGCTCGATCCAGAATCGGTAAAAGCAGCATTATCTGGCGTAGATATCGCTTTTTATCTGCTGCATTCCATTAATAGTTCAACTAATTTTTGGGAAGTTGAAAAAAATATGGCGACCAATTTTGCGCAAGCAGCTAATGAAGTCTCACTGCCACAGATTGTCTATCTTGGCGGAATCGCCAACGACCAAAAAGTTAGTAAGCATTTGCAATCTCGCACCGAAACCGGAAGGTGTTTAGCCGCTTTCGGAACTCCTGTGTTAGAGTTGCGAGCAGGAATTATTATTGGTTCTGGCTCGGCCTCATTTGAAATGTTGCGCCACCTTACGCATCGTTTACCAATAATGACAACACCTAAATGGGTCAAGAATCGCACCCAGCCAATTGCAATTAGAGATGTCTTGTATTACCTCAGCGCAACCACTCAATTAAAAGAACCGGTAAGTGGAATTTTTGATATTGGTGGTCCTGATATCTTCACCTACGAAGAGATGATGCAGAAATTTGCACAGATTGCCTCTCTTCGTAAGAGACTAATTGTCAAAATTCCAGTGTTAACGCCTTCTCTATCTAGTTTATGGATTGGCTTTGTGACACCTGTACCCACCACTCTTGCTCGACCACTGGTCGAATCTCTTATAAATGAAGTAGTTGCCGACGAGAATAAATCAATTCAAAAAATTATTCCGAACCCTCAATCTGGCTTAACTTCAATTGAGTCTGCGATAGAGCTCGCTTTAGAGCGATCTTCAACAAATCAGATTGAAACTAGATGGTCAGATGCAAATGCACCTATTGCTCCTTGGCAAAAAGCTCAAGGAGATCCGGAATGGGCTGGTGCTACTGAATTTAAAGATGTGCGTATTAGAGAAACTAGCGCTTCACCGATACATCTTTGGCAGTGCATAGAAAAAATTGGCGGTGACACTGGTTGGTATGGATCTGACTGGTTGTGGTATCTCAGAGGTTTAATCGATCGCATGGTTGGAGGCGTTGGTTTGCGTCGAGGTAGGCGCGATCCACTCAAACTACAAATCGGCGATAGCGTCGATTTCTGGCGAGTTGAAGAGTATGAGGAGGGAAGGCGGCTTCGCCTCTATGCAGAAATGATTCTTCCGGGAAAAGCCTGGCTCGAATTTGTAGTTGAAGTGGCAGGAGAGAAAGCGAGAGTCACCCAAACTGCGAGCTTTCAGCCTCGTGGGCTAGGCGGCCAGTTGTATTGGCGAAGCATTTCACCATTTCATGCGCTCTTATTTCCCACAATGATAAGAAATATCTGCAAAAGCGCAGAGAAATTGGGATAAACGCTATGCCATTTGATGACCACACAATTGATCAGGTTCTTGAAATGAAGTCGTGGGCTGTTGTTGGCTTGGGCAATAATCCTGACAGGGCTGCATTTGGAGTAGCAAAGCTATTACAAGATAAAGGCCATCGCATTGTGCCGGTGTATCCAAGAGCTGAAGAAGTACACGGAGAATCTGGCTATAAATCGCTCAGTGAGATTCCATTTCCCATCGACGTTGTCGATTGTTTCGTCAATTCAAAATTGGTTGGAAAGATAGTTGATGAAGCAATCGCCATAGGTGCCAAGGCGGTTTGGTTGCAGTTAGATGTCATCGATCACGAAGCAGTTGCTCGAGCTGAAGCAGCAGGCTTGCTTGCAATTATGGATAGGTGCCCGGCAATTGAATATCGAAAGCGTTAAACCCGTTCCGAATCGTCAAAATTCCAAAGATCAATATCATCGAGATTGATAATGGAGTAACCCTTGTATTCGAGCGCATCAATTAACTGTGCTCGGTGCTCTGTGGCATGGTGAATAGCTTGGGTGATGATGGTCGACTTCCAACGACGAAC
>CAZMBG010000011.1:0-7781 GCA_964564615.1 uncultured Candidatus Planktophila sp. | reverse complement strand
GAAAATACCTTCTGATTTGCCCACGCCATATGTCGCAAACCACGATCCAGTGAAATCATACGAGCTCCTTTTTCATAAGTGAGTAACCATCATCAAACGTGAGAACTTTCTTAAATCCAAATTTTTCATAGAGAGAAATTGGCCCAGGATAATTTGCTGCGATGGATTTACCATCCGGAACCCCTCTTGCCTCAATTGAAGTAAAGCCTCGATTTCTTAAATCCATAATTCCATACTCGAGTAACCCTGATGCCAAACCTTCGCCTCTTCGATCGGGATCTATGACAAAACATACTGCTCTAGCGGTAGTTGGATCAGTTTTCGGAAATTTAGGGTAGTTATTTGCCGGTCCAGCCGCCAACCAACCAATTACTTTTCCGTCTTCGACCGCGATATATCCCTGCATTGCCCTGGTCTTTACTCGATCGCATGCATACTGGCGATAGACCTCTTTATAGGCAATCTCAGAGTCATCAATAGATTTCTCTTCATCGGCTGTAAATAGATAAGCCTGGCAGTAGCACCCATCCCACTCAGCGTTATCTTTGAGCGCCCGATTATCAAAATAATCCAACCAAAGATGGAAATTCGCTTCGCTAACAGCTTCTACTCTCCAAGGCATTTCGACTCCGTTCCTTGGCGAGTCTAACCAGATGCACTAGCTCTTGGCTACAGATTTAGTAACTTCAGTACGAGTCTCTATCTGCGAAATCTTGATGCTTTTGAGTTTTTCATTTTCATCATAGATATATCGCTTGATAATCTCTTTAGTAACCAGGCAGCTTGTTGTCCAGGTCTGCTCAAAGAGGTGAATTTCGCGTTCTTTAAGCATGTGACTTCTCCTTCGCACGAAGACTGATCACAACTGTCGCAGTCAAGATTGCCGCAATGACTCCCAATGAGATGATTGAAGGAATCTTAAAGAGCGCGTGGCTTACGATCATCTTTATTCCGACCCAAACCAAAATTACTGATAGTCCTTCTTTGAGATAAACAAATTTGTCCATCAGACCTACAAGTAAGAAGTACATCGAACGCAATCCAAGAATTGCCATCGCGTTACTTGCAAAGACAATAAATGGCTCCTCGGTCACCGAGAAGATAGCAGGAATTGAATCCACGGCAAAGACCAGATCCATAAATTCCACCAAGATCAGAGCAAGAAATAGGGGAGTAAATACTTTCTTACCGTTTTCTACTACGCGGAATTTCTCGCCGTGTAGAGAGCTTGAGACCTTTATCTTCCTGCTAATAAATTGATAGAAGCGTGATGAGTTGAGGTCAAAATGTTCATTACGTTGCTTAAACATTTTGATACCTGTAAAGATTAAGAAGACGCCGAAGATGTAGAGAACCCACCCATATTCTTTGATAATTGCTGCGCCTGCAAAAATAAGTGCGGCGCGCATAATCAGTGCGCCAATCACTCCTAGGAATAGAACGCGGTGCTGATAGCGAATTGGGATAGCGAATGCACTAAAGAGCAATCCCCAGACAAAAACGTTATCGACTGCTAAAGATTTCTCAATCAAGTATCCACTGAAATATTGAATAGCGAATTCGGATCCGGAATAAATCCAAATAATGACTCCGACGAGAATTCCGCAAGCAACCCAAATGGCCGACCAGATGAGGGCCGACTTCATTTCAATTTCAGTTTTCTTGCGTTTAGCGGTGAGATCGACGATAAGCATCACCACAATAGCTGCGATGAGTGCGATCCAGGCTGTTGCTGATACGGACATATGTACTCCTTGTGTAGGGCTCGTGTGAGCGTCTTACACAAGGTCTCCGCCACCGAGTGAATCGGCGTAGATACCGGCTGCTTTCGCAACGTATTGACGATATCTAACTTGTGGGTACTCCCCTTGTTGGTTGAAATATTGGCAGAAACTTAGGGGAAATTCAAATGCCCCGCGCGAGTTTTAGCCCTTCCGGTATCCCGGAGGACAGGTCTTTGCGGTGAAGGTTCTGATAATTGAGCCACGAACGCACTTCACAGTTTGAGGCACAACCTTTGGCTTACTTGTGACTTTTGGCACTGGGCGAGAGGTCGTCGTCGGAGTCGGGCTTGGGCTTGGAATCTTAAAAGAAGATTTAAATGGCTCAGACTCGTTTCCCTTCAACGATGAAACGATAGAGAAATTGGCAAGTGTTCCCAGTAATGTGTTGTCGAGTTTAATTTTCCAGCTCGCAACTTTTCCAGAGATGTCACCGAGTACCTTTGAGCCAAGCGGATTACCCAAAGTAGGTGAGACGATATAAACCGTGTCGGGATCGACCCCACCCAAATTAACAGTGATATTGAGGGTGCCGTTGGAAACGCTAATACTCTTTAGTGTGGGAGCTTCCGGTATTTCAACTTTTGGTTTGGTATTAAATACAACGGCTGGATTATTTAAGCAGCCGGGAACGTCAATAATGTCATAACCTAGCTTTGCAGAAAGTGTGTATGAGATTCCGTAATTTGTGCAATCAGTTCTATCAGAAAAGTCACTCGACCAAATTAGGCCAGTTAGGTTGGTATCCCATTCCTCAGTAAAGGAAGGGGACTTTACCTCAAGAGCAAATGTCCCAACATCAATCGAATTTCCGTATTGTATGCGAATGGGATAAACCTTATTCTTCTCAAGGTAGAGCGAGTTTGACTTAGATTGCGCTGGATGGGTTCCAGAGTTATTAATAAATGCAGTACTCACACCATTTGCATAATTTGCAACTGCGTTATTTCCTATCCACATCAAAGCAGAGTCATCTGACGTCAAATTAAATTGCCAGTAACCATTCTCATCGGGGATGAAATATCCGCTCCACCAGATAGAAATATTTGTTCCGATTTTATTGTCGAGCGTCCAAGAGGGAAGTTCATTTTCAACACGGGAATATCGAGTGACATTGGTTGGGTCATCTTTAAAAAAGGTAGTTTTGTCGGCGAAATATCCCTTTGCTTGCACCATGACAAGCCCAGGAAGTAAACCTGCCGGCCTACTCCAACTATCGTCTGATCGCGGGATTCGCAGCGCACCAACTGATTTATTTGGGTCACGAGACTTTGGGTCGGCCCCACCTAACCTCGCCGTATAGGTAGATGTGCTCGAATTGAGGTGCAGCGTTGTGTTGACGCAATTACCTTTTACATAACTTCCAAAGCTTGGAGAATTTCCAGAGCTATCTTTCGGAATTGAAAATGAGGTATCGGAGATTGGAACGCTGCTGCAAGCGACAGGATCTCCGATGTAATTTGTTTTAGTACTCAATGATGTTAATGGGACGGTGGTGTCATTAAAAACGGCTTTGAGGTTTCCAAGTTTCTGTACCGTTCCATTAGCGGTATTGGTCAGACTAGTCTGCCAGTAATTACTTCCCAAGACGCTAAAGGATTCAAGTCGGAGGATGTACTTGACACCTGGTTTGATAGTAACACCACGCCAACAGGTGTAATTAAAAGTTTGTACACCTTGAATTTTTACAGAGTCGGAAAAATTCCTGCAATAAGCATTTGAATCTGTAATTTTAAACTCTGTACTTGTAAATAAATTAAATTCCAAATTCCCGGTATATGAACCACCAGACATTCCGCCGAGGCTAAATCCAAATAAACCGCATGGTTTATTTGCTGAGTCTGAAATTTGAGATTTCCAACAAAAATGTAGATGGTACTGATTGGTCCAGCGAAAAGTTTGGCCTTCTTTAATCCCCGAGGCTGCGAGCACTGTGAACTCCTGCTCAATTGACTGACTTTCGGAGAGGCTAATTCGATTTGGATTCCAATTAGTGAATCCGTATGCATTCGCGTGATCTGCGGCGTGTGCCGGCATAGTTGATAAATGCACCGCCATTAGTGAAATGACAGTAAGAACAACTACTCTATATTTCACAGATCCTCATTTCGGCAGGTATCCAATAATACGTTGCGCTATGCAAGGTGAGGAGTGTGACTAGTCAATGAAAGCGCGTAATCTCTGCCTATGCGCTCTTGGCTAACTCGGAATCTTGTGGTCTTAACCCTGGTCTCATTAGCGCAAGATGCAGCCAGCGAATTGATCTACCCATTACTACCACTACTCATTGTCGGCACGGTAGGCGCAGCTCCACTTGCCATTGGTGTCATTGAAGGCGCAGCTGAATTTGCTGCCGGATTTACCAAACTATATGCCGGAAAATTGAGTGATCGATTCGGCCGTAAGAATTTTGTTATTGGCGGATATTCGATAACTGGATTAGGAAAAGTATTTACTGTTACCGCATTATCGTGGCACGGAATATTTTTAGGTAGAGTCTTTGATCGAATCGGCAAAGGCATGCGCGGAACACCTCGTGACGCGTTGATACACGATGGAGTAGAAGATAAGAATCTCGGCAAGGCATTCGGATTTCATCGCGCCGGCGACAATCTCGGCGCCGTTATTGGACCACTCCTTGCCTTAATTCTTCTTGCAGTGATGAATAATGATGTGCGCGCAGTAGCAAAGATTGCCTTGATACCAGCCTTGATCAGCGCCTTGTTAACTCTCTTTGTTCGCGAAGTTCGAGCGGTTAAGAAATCCACCACTTTTGCGAAAGCGCCACTTTCACCAACTCTTAAGCGCACCATCGCTATTTTGGTTGCAATCCAACTCACCAACATTCCTGATGCACTCTTATTACTGCGCTTACATGACATCGGATTTTCAACGAGCGGCGTTGTTGTTGGCTATATGGTTTATATGTTTGTGGCAATGCTCTTTGCATTTCCTGCCGGCCACATCACCGACAAGATGCATCCAAAGAATGTCTATCTCGTTGGCTTGCTTTTCTTTGCCATCGGATACATCACTCTTGGTCTCACAACAAATCACGCCCTCGCTTTTGTAGCGCTTGCTTTCTATGGGCTATTCCCAGCTCTCACAGATGGTGTAGGTAAAGCGTGGATTGGACGCTTAAGCGATGCCGATTCTCGTGGTTACGCACAAGGTGTATTTCAATCCAGTATGAACTTTGCAGTCTTAGCTGCAGGCATTTGGGGTGGAGCACTGTGGTCGACTGGAAGTTTTGAGATTTCACTTGTACTCGCAGGTATCGGCGCTTTACTCGGAGCGCTTCTATTAGGATTAAGGCATGAGCACATCTGAATTTCCGCACGCGCAATTCGATGATCTCTTGGCTGCAAATAGCGAATACATCAAGAGTTTTAAATATTCTGAGTTAACCGGCACCGCCGCTAAAGGACTTGCGATTGTCACCTGCATGGATTCACGCATTAATCCGCTCTCGGTCGTGGGTATGCGATCTGGCGATGCCAAGATTCTTAGAAATGCCGGAGCCCGTGTTACTGAAGACGTTCTACGTACTTTAACTTTGGCAACATATTTATTAGGGGTCAATCGAATTCTGGTGATGCCTCATACAGATTGCCGAATGGCAGAATCATCTGAAGAAGAAATCCATCAAACTATTGATGATCAATTCGGAGTCAATACTTCATCGCTCGAATTTCGAACCACCAATGATCAAGTTGGCGAACTCGCAAAAGATGTCAATCGCGTGCGTTCTTATCCATTGCTCAATCAAGGTGTCACGGTCGCCGGCGCAATTTACGATGTGAAGACCGGCGCAATTACCCCCATCGATTGCTAATTACGGCGCTGAGGCATTGTGGTTTTTGGGTAGCTCAAATCGTTAAGAAAGTCGCAAATTAAAGTTTGCAGAAATTCAGGCTTCTCTTTATTTACTCGATGCGAAGCTCCCGGAACAATTGCCAAGCGGGCATTAGCAATTGATTCAAACATCTCAACTGTATGGTGATGATCAATAACGTCATCATCGCCAGCAATTACTAGTACTGGGCACTGAATTTTCTTCAAATCTGCAGCAACAAATTCAGGTTCAGTGGTCCACATCTGAAAAGACTTACGCCATTTATCAAATTGTGTTGCAGGTAAGTCAGGCGACATTTGTGCATACTCCGCTTGTTCAGACTCTGGAATGTTTCCATCCCATTCCAGTCCTGGCAGCGTACCTTTAAAATGAAAAGCTCCTCCTAGAGAGACTAGCGATTTCACTAAATCTGGTCGTCGCATCGCCACCATCAGCCCAATAATTGCACCATCGCTATAGCCAATAATGTGCGCCGGTTCTTTTACTACATCTTCAAGATATGCAATTGCTTCTTGATACTGGAATTCAAAATGAAAACTACCGTCGCGATCTGCGGTGTATCCGTGTCCGGTGCGGTCGTAACCGAAAGCTCTCTTGCCGATAATTGCCGGAAGAATGGTGTAATCAAAACTTGCAGTATGGCTCAAACCACCGTGTAGCAAGAGCACAACATCGCCGTCGCCAGGATACTGATAGGAATAAACCTGATGGCCGCGGAGATCGATGTAACTTGGCATTATTCGAGGTTATCCATAATGTGGCGATTACCGCGATCGAAGGTGAGGTAATTCCACACCCAATCAGCAAGTGTGCCTACTTTATTGCGCCCGCCTAAGAGATAGAACAAGTGCAGGAATAACCAGGCAAACCATGCTGGTGCACCTGTCATTCGAAGATTATTTACCTGCACGACCGCTTTATGCCTTCCAATTGTGGCCATCGAACCTTTATCTCGGTAAAGAAATTCTTTCAATGGTTTTCCATTGTGCATGGCAAGGATTTGATCGGCAACAAAGCGACCTTGTTGCATTGCTACAGGAGCCACCATCGGCAGGAATCGACCATCACTTCCATGCGCACCTGCGATATCTCCAATCGCCCAAATGTAAGGGTAATGAGCTACTTGTAAGGTGGGTTCAACCGTGATGCGTGAACCGCTAATTGGCAGATTGAGTGCAGCCGGAGTCGGTTCACCTTTCACACCTGCCGCCCAAATTGTGACTTCTGCTGGAATTGGTTCACCATCTCGAATCACAATTTGGCGCGATTTCACTTCGCGCACCGATGTGTTGGTGCGTACATGAACTCCTAGCCGTTGTAGATCTGCAGTTGCGCGAGCCGAAAGTTTCTCGGTAAACATCGGCAAAATACGAGGTCCGGCTTCGATGAGATAGATATCGATATGTTCAGCGGCATGCGCTTCATCGTTATGTAATGGGCCTCGAACTAATTCTGCAAGTGCACCAGCCATTTCAACACCAGTTGGACCGCCACCGACAACAGCGAGTGATAAACGAGTCTCATCTTCAAAGCGACACAAATCTTCAAAGCGACGCATTACTTCAGCACGAATATTGATTGCTTCATTCACACTTTTCATACCGAGTGCGAGTTCGGCAACTCCTGGAACTCCGAAATCGGCAGTTACCGAACCAAGCGCAATAATTAAGTGATCGAATTCAAGAACTTCTGAGGAATCAAGTTTTACCGATTTATTTCGATGATCGATTGAAATTGGCGAACCCATTCGAAACTTAACTCCCGAATTTCGTAGCGCTCCTCGAATGGGATGCACGACGTGATCGGCTGCTAGTCCGGCTGTGCTTACTTGATAGAGCAGCGGAAGAAAGGTCTGAAAGTTGTGGCGGTCTACAAGTGTTACTTCAGCTTTCCCGGCCAACGCTTTAGCAGCGGTAAGGCCACCAAAGCCAGCACCGAGAATCACAACCTTCGCTCTCTTCACTGTCGTATTCTCACACGGCGAAATCCCACGATTTGTGGGTAGTTATGTTTAAGATGGCGCATATGTCAGCGCTAGAAAATCCAAGCACAGTCGGTTCAACTCTCACCGACCTCGAAACCCGTATCCTCGATTTCGAAAAGAATTGGTGGCGCTTTGCTGGAGCAAAGGAGAGCGCAATTAA